>DAIPLC010000006.1:0-11085 GCA_036769405.1 Acidimicrobiales bacterium | reverse complement strand
GTTGAAGGACATGAAGGTTGCCTACGACGCCCACGACTTCGCAGCGGGCGACGAGCTCAACCTCCCCGAGTTCGTGGGCGCCAACCTCGGCAGCAGCCTCGAGGTGCAGTTGATCGAAACCACGTCGCGCTGCATCGGTGTCACCCACCCGCAGGACTTGGCTGAGGTTCAGCACATCTTGAACCCCAACGCGGTGGTCACGGCCCCCGTGGCGGCCCGGGTGGAAGTGGCGCGCACTTGCGAGAGCGCTCCCACCGTCGAGATCAAGAGCGGCCTCGTTCTGGTCTAATAACCGGCATCGCCGCTATTTTCAATACCTCGCCCCACGGCTTCGGCCGTGGGGCGAGGTCGTTTAACGACGTCACTTCGGCACTAACGTGCACGTCGTGAGTGAGTCTGTCGAACCAGTGGTCTCTCTGTGGTGGGTGCGCCACGCCGCCGTGACCCCTCCGTGGGTGTTAGCGGCGACAACGCCCGCGGACCAGGCCCGAGCTGGGCAATTCGAGAGCCCCGCCTGGGGCACACGTTTCTTGACCGGACGGGCCCTGGTGCGCTCAACGCTTGCGTCACGTCGTGGCGTTGGCCTCGACGATATTGTCATTGATCGAACCTGTCGCTACTGTGGCGACCTCGAGCATGGAAAACCATCGAGCCTCGTGACGCCGCCACTGTGGTGGTCACTGTCGCGGTCGGATGCGCTGAGCGCACTGGCGTGGAGCGACCAGCGTGACGTTGGTCTCGATATCGCCTCGTCAGACGAACGAACACCCCTCGGGTCCGCCCATAACTGGGTGGCGGCTGAGGCGGCGCTCAAGCTCGTCGGTCGAGGACTCGCCGACGATCCGAGGACGGTGGGACTGTCGCCCGGCATCGTGGAAGTGCCCGGTCACCCAACAGTGTTTCTTCAGGATATTGTGCTCCCCAACTCTGTTGGGGCGGTGGCGACAATGGAGCCGGTCACGGTAGTGCTACGTGAGGTGGACCAGAGAAGCGGTGTACTCTTTTGACTTGTGAGTACCGTGACAACGACGTCAACTGAACAGTCGACCTCCGCCCACGCGGGAATTGTCCTGCGGGGCGTCACGAAGCGATTTGGTGAGACTACCGTCGTGCGGGGTGTTGACCTCGCCATTGAACAGGGTGAGTTTTTCACCATGTTGGGACCGTCGGGATCAGGGAAAACGACCCTCCTACGACTGATTGCCGGTTTTGAGCGGCTCGATGGCGGCACGATTTCACTCGACGGCGTTGATGTGACGCATCTGCCGCCGTACCAGCGTGACGTTAATACGGTGTTTCAGGACTACGCCCTCTTTCCCCACTACACGGTGGCGCAAAACGTGGGGTACGGCCTGCGGGTGCGTCGCGTGGGCAAAACCGAGGCCCGCGACAAGGTGGCTCGTGCGTTGGCGATGGTGCAGATGGAGGCCTTCGCCGACCGTAAGCCCGGCCAACTCTCGGGCGGTCAGCGCCAGCGCGTGGCGTTGGCCCGGGCGCTGGTGAATGAACCCACCGTGTTGCTACTCGATGAGCCCCTCGGCGCCCTCGATCTTAAACTTCGCCAGGAAATGCAAGTGGAGCTCAAGCGCCTGCAGCGTGAACTCGGCATCACCTTTATCTACGTCACGCACGACCAGGAGGAAGCCCTCACGATGAGTGATCGGCTCGCTGTTTTTCGTGACGGACAGATTGAACAGCTCGGGGTGCCCGCCGAGGTGTACGAACACCCGGCAACGGAGTTCGTGGCCGGTTTCGTCGGCACCTCCAATGTCATTACGACGTCGCGAGGCCGTAGTGTCCTTCGCCCCGAGAAGATTGAGATAGTCGCCGGTACCGAGTCGTTGACCGGCGCCGGCGTTCATGGCGTCATTCTGGACGTCGCGTACGTCGGCATGGTGACCCGTTTCCGGGTGACGTCCGACGCGGGGGAGTCCATGACCGTGGTGCGACAGAATCGGTCGAGTGATGGTGGTGCAGAGTCTCTCGCCAGTGGGGACGCTGTGACGCTCCGCTGGCGCGAGGAAGACGCCACGTCCGTCTAAAGAGTCGTATTAATTAAAGAAAAGGGGAGTAATGAACTACCAACAACTAACCAGAAAGCTCGTGGTCGCTTCGACCATGGCGCTGATGGCGGTCACCGCCCTGCCCGCGGTCACACTGAGCGCGAGTGCTGCACTCGGTACCCCACCCACTCAGGGCGACAGCACGTTGTCGAGCATCGGCAAGGGCGAGGGATCGTTGAACCTCATCGCGTGGGAAGGCTACGCCCAGCCGCAGTGGGTGAAGCCGTTCACCGCCCAGACGGGTTGCCAGGTCAACGTCAAGTACGCCGGCTCCTCTAGTGAGATGGTGTCCTTGATGAACCATGGTGGCGGTCACCAGTACGACTTGGTGTCGGCGTCGGGTGACGCGGACCTGCGTCTGATTTACGGTGGCGACGTCCGTCCGGTCAACATGGCCCTCGTGCCTGCGGTCAAGAACTTCCACCCGTTCCTGCAGGCCCCGTCGTTCAACACCATTAACGGCGTGCACTACGGCGTGAGCTACGAGTTCGGTCCAAACGTGTTGTTGTACTCGAAGTCGGCCTACGCCAAGGCCCCCACCTCATGGTCGGTCATCTACGACAAGGCCAACAAGGGCAAGGTCACGATTCCGAACAACCCCATTCAGATTGCTGACGCGGCGCTCTACTTGTCGAAGACGACTCCCTCACTGGGCATCACCGACCCCTACGAACTGACGCAGACGCAGTTCAACGCGGCCGTGAACCTGTTGAAGGCGGAGTACCCACTGGTCAAGAAGTACTGGGACCTCGCGAGCCAGGAGATTTCACTGTTCCAAAATGGCACCACCACCGTCGGTGCCGCGTGGCCCTACCAGACCAACACGTTGGTAGCCGCTGGCGCCAAGGTGGCCGACACCATCCCGAGTGAAGGGGCCACTGGTTGGGCCGACTCGTGGCTGCTGGCCACCAATGCACCGCACCCTAACTGTGCCTACAAGTGGATGAACTACGTTTCCACGCCAGTGGTGCAGGCCCAGGAGGCTCTGTACTTCGGCGAAACGCCGGCCAACACGCAGGCCTGTGCCTACATGAACAAGTTGCAGAAGGGTGGCTGCGCCGCGTACCACGCCAACGCCCCCGAGAGCTACTTCTCGACGATCAAGTTCTGGAAGACCCCACTGCCAAGCTGTGGCAACGGGCAGAACAACTGTGTCAGCTTCACGCAGTGGCAACAGGCGTGGACGCAGATTGTTGGGTAACTAGTTGCTCGATCAACTCCAACGTGAGGCCGGGGCGGCGCTATGGCGCCGCCCCTGGCTTCGAGCGGTGGCGACATTGTCGCCACCGCTGTTGTGGTTTCTGGTCATCTATCTCGCCTCACTCGTGGCCCTGCTGGTCACGGCATTTTTCCAAGTCGACGCCCTAACCGGCAACATCGTCTACCAGTGGTCCGGCGCGAACTTTTCGCAACTCTTCACCCAGTCGGTCTACGCCACCATCATCTGGCGAACCCTGCTGATGGCCATCATGGTCACCATTACCGACGTCGTTATTGCCTTGCCCTTCGCCTTCTTTCTCGCCAAAGTGGCCTCACCGCGCACGCGTCAGTGGTTCTTGGCATTGACCCTGTTGCCGTTGTGGGCGAGCTACCTGGCCAAGGTCTACGCGTGGATCAATATTCTCTCGGACAAGGGCGTACTTCCCGCGGTCGAGCGCAGCCTCGGTCTGCCGGTAACGCATCTGGCGTACTCGACCGCGGCCATGTGGCTGGTCTTTAGCTACCTGTGGCTGCCCTTTATGATCATGCCGATTTACGGCGCTCTCGAGCGCGTCCCCGACAGCCTGCTCGAAGCGAGCGCTGACCTGGGGGCTCGTCCGTGGTTTACCCTGCGTCGCGTGCTGTGGCCCCTGGTGCTGCCGGGCGTGGTCGCGGGTTCGATCTTTACTTTCTCGCTCACCCTTGGTGACTTCATCACCCCGCTTCTTATTGGTGGCTCGAACGCGAACTTCATTGGTAACGCCATCTACGACAGTGCCCTGAACGGCGGCAATCTGCCCTTTGCCGCGGCACTGGCCTTCGTCTCCATTGTCATCATGGCGATCTATCTCGTCGTGGCGCGCTTCTTCGGCGCCTTCGAGGCCCTATGAGAACCTCACCACTCGCGACGTGGCTGCTGCGACTCTTCGCGGTTCTGGTGCTGGTCCTGCTCTTGGCGCCGTTGGCCATCATCGTGCTCTTTGCTTTCGACCGGTCCAACGTGCAGACCTTTCCGATCCGGTCCTGGTCGACGCAGTGGTTCTCGGTCGCCTGGCACGACAGTGCCGTGCGTGATGCCCTGTGGCTCAGCGTGAAGGCGGGGGTCGGCGCGACGGTCATCGCCCTCGTTCTCGGGGTATTGGTGTCGGTTGGCATTCACCGCTTTCGCTTCTTTGGACGCGATGTCGTGTCGCTGCTGCTCGTCCTACCCATCGCCCTCCCCGGTGTCGTGACCGGACTGGCGCTGCAGTCCGCCTTTGGTCTCGTGGCAGTTCAGCTCTCCCTCACGACGATCATCGTGGGGCACGCGACGTTCTGCATTGTGGTGGTCTTTAACAACGTGGTGGCCCGACTGCGCCGCACCCCCGACTCGTTCATGGAAGCGTCGAGTGACCTCGGCGCCACGCCGCTGCAGACCTTCCGCTTCGTGACGTTCCCGCTCCTGCGTACCGCCATCATCGCGGGTGGGCTCTTAGCCTTCGCCCTGAGCTTTGACGAGGTCATTGTCACGACCTTCACGGCGGGTGCTCAGAACACGCTGCCGTTATGGATCTTCGGTGCGATTCGTCTGGGTCAGCAACTCCCCGAAGTTAACGCCGTGGTGGTCGGGGTCATGGTGCTGACCATCGTGCCGATTACCTTTGCCGCGAAACTCTCGAGTGGTGAAACTTCGGTGAAATCCTCTCGATGAAGGGGTGGGGCTGTGTACGATAAGCGTGACAGCCACGAGTAGGTAGAGGACACCATGACCGAACACAGCAGCGCCAACATGCCCGACTTCAGCGACACCGACGCCTCGGGCGTTGCTCACCGCATCGTGGGCACCACGATGCCGGTGCTCGAAGTGCAGTTGCAGCCCGGCCAGTCAGTCATTTCACTCGGTGGCGAAATGACCTGGCTCACCGCCAGCATCTCGCTGGGCACCCAGGCCTCGGGCCTCGGTACCTCAGGACTCGGCGGCATGTTCAAGCGCGCCATTGCGGGAGCATCTATTTTTATGACGGAGTACACGGCCACCGGCACCACCGGCACCGTCGCCTTCGCTACCAAGATGCCGGCCCACATTAAGGCCATTTCGGTGGGCGGGGGTCGTGAGTTCATGGTGTCGCGTCACGGATTCTTGGCCGGCACCGCGGGTGTCACTGTTGACGTGGGGTTCCAGCAGAAGCTCGGCGTCGGTATTTTCTCGGGCAACGGCTTCCTAATGCAGCGCATCGCCGGCGAAGGTACGGCATGGATCGAACTGTCGGGTGAGATGGTCGAGTACGACTTGGCCGCCGGTGAAGTGCTGCGCGTCCACCCCGGTCACGTAGGTCTCTTCGAGGCGCACATGGCTCTCGAAATTGAGCGGGTGCAGGGCATCAAGAACATGTTGTTCGGTGCTGACTCGCTCTTTCTGGCCAAGCTGACCGGTCCGGGCAAGGTGTACCTGCAGACCCTCACGCTGCCGGGTCTGGCGCACGCCATCGTGCCCTACCTTCCTCAGACGAACAAGTAGGCCGGCATCCCTTTAGGGGATTCTTAGTCAAAGTTTCGACGCTCCGTTAAGGGGCTTCGTAGGCTCTCTCTTCACGAGTGACCGGTGGTCCCTCGACTAAGGAGATGACATGCACTTCACTCGAACCGTGGCCATTGCGGCCTTGATCGCCCCACTCGCCCTTTCGACCTCCGCTTCGGCTTCGTCGATGGCCCCGACGGCCACGTGTGCGTCGATTACGAAGGCGCTTCTGGTCTCGCAGGGTTTCACTGGCGCGACCGGTCCAGTGGTAACGCCCTATAACTACGCCGATGGGGCGAAGAACGCCGCCAATGCCGTTGGCACCACTATCGACTTCGGAGCCAAGGCGCTGGTTATTGGTTGTGTGAGCCCCACCGACATCGCGAAGTCGGGTGGCGCCAAGCAGACGGCCCAGCAGTACATGGATGCCATGGTCAAAGACTCGGCCGGGGCCATGATCAAGACCCCCGTCGCGGGCGTCAATGACTACCTCGACTTTGGTAATGGTAAGGAAGACGGCCTCGGTTCGACGAGCGCCATGCGTTCAGTCCGTCTCGACGCCTGGGTGGCCGGCAAGTATGTCTTCTTCGGCTTCTCCGGTCCGGTGCGTTCGCCCAAGGCTTCCCCGGCCCTCGTGAAGTTCATCAAGTGGACCGAAGGCCAGTACTAAACGAGACACGTGGCGCAATGAGGTCAATGGGTTAGCCGCCCGCCCGTAGCCTGTGATTCTCATCTTGCTGCGTGTTTGGGTCGCTGCTGGCAAAACGGGTGTTGAGCAGCGGGTTAGCCGGCGAGGGGTCCGAATTCCTCGCCTATCTGATAAGTTTTTCCATGGCGCTCGGGCATTCCTGACATGAGCTGCAATAGTTTCGAGGAGACGTTATGAAAGTTCTGGTACTTGGCGGTGACGGATTTTGTGGTTGGCCGACCAGTTTGCACCTGTCAGACATTGGCCACGACGTCATCGTCGTTGACAACCTGAGTCGTCGCGCCATTGACCTCGAGCTCGAAGTCGATTCTCTCACGCCCATTCGCCCCATGGGCGAGCGCATTCGCGTGTGGAAGGAACTGACCGGCAAGGAGATTGGCTTCGTCAACCTGGACTTGGCCGAGGAGTACGACCGTTTCGCCCAGTTGCTGATTGACGAGCAGCCCGACGCCATCGTCCACTTCGGTGAGCAGCGCGCCGCGCCCTACTCCATGCGCAGCACCAAGGCCAAGCGCTACACCATTGA
This sequence comes from Acidimicrobiales bacterium, assembly GCA_036769405.1. Lineage (GTDB taxonomy): Bacteria > Actinomycetota > Acidimicrobiia > Acidimicrobiales > RAAP-2 > RAAP-2. Next base: position 4,090 of record DAIPLC010000006.1, on the reverse strand, counting down.
CAACAACGTTCGTGGCGCCCACAACGTGTTGGCCGCCATCGTCGAATCGGGCAAGGACATCGCCCTGGTCCACCTCGGCACCATGGGTGTGTACGGCTACGGCTGGTCGGGCTCGGCGCCCATCCCCGAGGGCTACCTCACCGTGAAGGTCCCCACTCCCGACGGCGACATCGAGCGGGAAATTCTCCACCCCGCCAACCCCGGTTCGGTCTACCACTTGACCAAGACGCTCGACCAGTTGCTCTTCGCCTTCTACGCCAAGAACGACAACCTGCGCATCACTGACCTGCACCAGGGCATTGTCTGGGGCACCCAGACCCCGCAGACCGCTCTCGACGAGCGCTTAATCAACCGCTTTGACTACGACGGTGACTACGGCACCGTGCTCAACCGCTTTCTCATGCAGGCCGCCATTGGTCACCCCCTCACCGTGCACGGCACCGGTGGTCAGACCCGCGCCTTCATCCACATTCGCGACACGGTGCGTTGCATCCAGATCGCGTTGGAGAACCCGCCCGCAGCGGGTGACCAGGTCAAGGTCTTCAACCAGGTCACCGAGACCTACCGCGTGCGTGAGCTCGCGGAACTCATATCGTCCCTGACCGGCGTGGAAGTGGCCAACCTGCCGAACCCCCGTAAGGAAGCCGCTGAGAACGACCTCAACGTCAGCCGCGACAAGTTCCAGGCACTGGGCCTCAACCCGACCTTGCTCTCCGAGGGCCTTCTCGAGGAGTCCCGCGACATCGCTCAGAAGTACGCGGGCCGCGCCGACACGACGAAGATCATTGCTCGTTCCGTCTGGAACAAGGGCATGGAGACCTCGCCCGACCTCGTCAAGTAGGAAGCCCCGCAACAGCGTTGTTGCGTGAGAAGATACGGCTATGTCGAAACTCTACGAATACGTCCGGCACCCTCGTTCGCAGGAACTGCACGAGGGGCGGGCCGTCAAAACGGCCGACCTTCGTCGAGTCGACCACGAGAACTTCATCGTGCGACTCAATGCGCGCATTGGCCTAAAGGTGACGCTGATTGTTGGCACGATGTGGGCTGCCTATCTCTTCACACTGTTGGCCTTCTTCGCCCTGCCCTCCGCTATTCACCAGGGCACGTATTACATCATCGTGTGGCTATCGAGCAGTTTCTTGCAGCTGGTGCTGCTGCCCATCATCATCGTGGGGCAGAACATCCAAGCCGCCGCCGCCGATAAGCGGGCCGAGGACACCTACAAGGACGCCGAGGCGGTGTTATCCGAAGTGGCCAAAATTCAGCATCACCTCGAGGCGCAAGACGAAGCGATTGGCGATATTTTGACGCGTCTCGAAGCAATGGTGGCCGAACTGACCGCCCAACGGAAGCAGCCATGACCTGGGCTGACACCACCACCACGGTGGTTAACGTGCACCAGGGCGTCCCGCTACCCGCCGCACGCGTCATTGTGCTGCTCGTGCCGGTCCTGGTGCTGTGCTTCTACGTCTTTATCCGCACGCGACGGCGTTAGGCGCGACGCAAGGTATTGCGGTCGGTGTGCAAAATCACGCCGTGCTGGTGCTGGTACTCAATGACGATGGTCTGGTCGTAGGTGAAGGTGTCCGCGTCGACGCTGATCGTGACGTCGTAGCGGGTGGTCTTGGCGTGGGCGTCGAGGTACTGGTTCGACAAGATGCCGTAGGAGTTTGACCCCAGTACTGCCTCAAGTTTGAACGTCGTGGCGTCGGGTGCCACGGTGCCGCCGGCCATGAGAGCGGTGGCGAAGGGGGTATTGAGGCAGCGCACGACTTGCTGGTTGGCCTCGTCCCAGATCCAGTAGCCGATTTCGCGGTGGGCCGGTGTGGCAGTGCCCTCGGCCCAGGTCGTGGTGCGGTAATCGAGACCGTAGAGCGTTTGACCGCCGAAGTTCACTGGACCGTAGGGGACAAAGGAGGTTTCTTCTCGGTACCGTGATTCACCGAGCTTGCCCTTGTCACTGTGAAAGGAAACGTCGTAGCCGTCGTAGTCCGATACCCAGTCACCGATGAGAGCGGCCAGAGGTCCCCAGGCGGCGGTCACGGACGAGTTCCCACGGCATCAACGATGTGCTCAATGACGTACCCGATGCGAAGCATGAAGGAGCGGGCGATGGCCGCCAGCAAAACGGCACTGAGGGGCGTCTGGTGGAATGTGGCGCAGGTGAAGACTAAGAGCGCAAGTTCGATACCGACCGGTGGACCGATGCGCCGTACCCCTAAACGCTGGGCGCACAGAACGTTAAGGGAGAGCACGTTGAGCCCTGGCACGAAGGCGTCGAAGGACCAGTAGCCCTGCAGTGTGCGGACGGCGTAGGCGAAGCCGACGGTACCAAACGTCAAGAGCCCGAGCGCCGCGAGCAAGGTGATCTGTGCCCACGTCGGGGAGGTGGGGCTATGGGTGCCGGGCCAGTGTGCGAGGGCGCTCAGCAGGAGGCCGAGTCCGCCAAAGAGGGCGACCACGCCGAAGCGTCGCACCAAACGCAACGATGAGAGCGTGCTGGTGACGGCGAGGTTCTCGGTGGTGGGCTGGTCGTCCCGGGTCGAAAAGGGTCGAGTCACCGTCGACCAGTCGTGACCGTTCCAGACTCGCCACTGCGGTGCGCCACTGGGGTCGGGGTACCAGCCCGACGGGATTGACGATGGGGGGACTGGTGCCACCCCTATAGTCTCCCACAGGAGAGAATGACCTATGACCACTGACGCCACGTCCAGCTTGTCCATTGAAGACGCCGTGCCCCTCGAGGCCGTCCTGCGGTTGGTGCACGATCACCGGGAGCAGTGGGCGCTGACCCCCGTTGAACGTCGTCGAACCTACCTGCAGCGGGTTATTCACGACACCATGAACGTGGCCCCGCGTTGGAACGTCGCCGCGTGTCGGGCGAAGGGTATTGACCGCGACGGCCCCGGTGCAGGGGAGGAGCTGCTCGCCGGTATCGCGTCGTTCGTTCGCATGGCGACAACCCTGGAGGCCTCACTCAGCGATATTGCCACCAGCGGTCGCCCCCGCTACCCAGGACCCGTTCGCCAGGTCGGAGACGATCAGTTGGCCATTGGCGTCCTACCCTCCTCAGTACTGGACAAGGTGCTCTACGCCGGCCTCCACGGTGAGGTGTGGTTCACGAAGGGTCTTGACGAGGCAGCCATCCAGGCCCGACAGGCCGAGGCCTACCGTGATCCGTTAGCCCACGCGGGACTGTCACTTATTTTGGGCGCGGGCAATGTTGCGTCCCTCGTTCCTCGTGACATCCTGACCAAATTGTTCGTTGAGGGAAAGGTGGTCGTCATCAAGGCCAATCCCGTGAACGACTACCTCGTGCCGTTCTGGGAGGAGGCCTTCGCCGGCCTCATTGACGCGGGTTTTGTGCACTTCGTTCGCGGTGGCGCGGCCGAGGGGGCGTACCTTGCGTCGCACGACTTCGTCGACGATATTCACATCACCGGTTCGAGCGCCACCTACGACGCGGTGGTGTGGGGCCGAGGTGACGAGGCGGAGGCTCGCAAGGAGCGCGGCGAACCGCGACTCACTACCCCCGTTAGCGCCGAACTGGGGAACGTTTCGCCAATCATCATCGTGCCCGGCACGTGGACGAAACGTGAGATGGCCTACCAAGCGGCGCACGTCGCCACCATGCTGGTCAACAACGCGGGCTTCAACTGTCTCACGCCACGTGTGCTCGTGACCCATCAGGCCTGGCCCCAGCGGGACGAGTTTCTCGCCGCTCTCGGTGAGGTGCTGGCGAGCGTTCCCAGCCGTGAGGCCTACTATCCCGGTGCCCGAGACCGGTGGTCGCGCTTTACCGAAGGTCGTGATGACGTCCGCCTCTTCGGTGACGATGATGGTTCGCGCCTTCCGTGGACGCTGGTGGCTGGGGTCAATCCCGCCCACCACGACGACATCGTCTTTCAAGTCGAGGCCTTTTGCTCCCTGATGGCCGAGACATCGCTGGAGGCTGACTCCACGGCGGATTTCATTGTCTCGGCCGTGGACTTTTGCAACGACGTCTTGTGGGGCACCCTCTCCGCGACCGTGCTGGTGGACCCCCGCACCGCCAAGGAGGCCCCCGTGGCCGCCGCACTGGACCACG
>DAIPLC010000121.1:0-4619 GCA_036769405.1 Acidimicrobiales bacterium | reverse complement strand
TTCGGTGTGGACTTCGAGGCCCACGACCATTTCCCAGCCATCAGGTAAGACGCTCATGCTCGACCATCCGCAATCTCTAGTACTCGGGCGGCGGCAATCAATTGGGCCTCACTACGACCCGGTCCCAGCAACTGCACGCCAATGGGCAAATTGTGATCCCCCTTACCGAAAGGCAGGGACAGCGCGGGGTCTCCGGCCAGGTTGGTGGGGATGGTGAAGACGTCGTTGAGGTACATCGCCATCGGGTCGGCCGCCTTCTCACCAAAGGCGAAGGCCACGTCGGGTGTCGTTGCGCCCAAAATAAGGTCGACCTGTTCGTATGCCTTGGCGAAGGCGTTGATGGTCAGTGTTCGCACTTTCAGGGCCTGCCCGTAGTAGGCGTCGTAGTAACCGGCCGACAGCGCGTAGGTACCGAGCATGATGCGGCGCTTAACTTCGGCACCGAAGCCGGCCGTGCGCGTCGCTTCCATCATCGCGGTCACGTCTTCGCCATCGACACGACGGCCAAAGCGAACGCCGTCGTAGCGGGCCAAGTTGCTCGATGCCTCGGCCGGGGCGATGAGGTAATACGCGCTCAGTCCCAGACGAAGTTCGGGAATAGAGAGTTCGACGATGGTGGCGCCCGCTTCGCGCAGGGCCTCGGCGGCGGCGTGCACCGCGGCCAGCACGGCCGGTGACGATCCCTCGTACAGCTCTTTAACCAGACCAATACGCTTGCCCGCCACGCCGTCATTGACGTGCGCGAGGAGCGAGGGTGAGGGTTCGGGCAGGGACGTTGAGTCCAGCGGGTCGTGCCCGGCGATGACTTCGAGCAGGAGGGCCGAGTCCGCCACGGTCGACGAGAAGGGTCCAATCTGGTCGAGCGACGACGAGAAGGCAATCAAGCCGTAACGCGAGACGAGGCCGTACGTTGGCTTAATGCCGACGATGCCGCACAGGGCGGCGGGCTGGCGAATCGAGCCACCCGTGTCTGAGCCCAACGAGATGCTGGTCATGTCCGCCGCGACGGCGGCGGCTGAGCCACCGGACGACCCACCGGGCACCCTTGAGGGGTCGAGGGGATTACGGGTCGGGCCAAAGGCCGAATTTTCGGTCGACGAGCCCATGGCGAACTCGTCAAGGTTGGTCTTACCAACCGGCACGGCACCCGCGGCCACGAGACGGTCCAATACGGTGGCGCTGTACGGAGGGCGCCACCCTTCGAGAATCTTGGACGAGCAGGTGGTCGGAATACCGCGCTGACACAAGTTGTCCTTGATGGCAATCGGCACACCAGCGAGGGGCCCTACGGACTCACCCCGGGCAATGGCCGCGTCCACCGCTTCGGCCATGGCGCGAGCGCCGTCGTGATCGACGTGCAGGAACACATTGAGTTCCTCGTTGCGGGCGGCAATAACGCCGAGGGTGCGTTCAAGTTCCGCCGTGGCGGAGGATGCGCCGGACTGAACGTCGGCGGCAATAGTGAGGGCGGTCTTCACGGGGCTTCTCCCAGGATTCGAGGCACGGCAAAGCGGCCACTGTCGGCGTCGGGGGCCTCACGCAGCAGTTCCTCACGGTCGAGGCTCGGCGTAATGACGTCGGAACGAAACACGTTGATGAGACCAAAGGGGTGAGCCGTCGGTTCGACGCCCTCGAGGTCAAGGGCACTCATGTCGTTGGCGTGCTCGAGCACGTTGCCGAGCTGCTCGGTGAAGAGGTCCAATTCTTCGTCACTGAGGGTCAATCGGGCCAAGCGCGCCACGCGGGCGACGTCGGCACGTTGTAGGGGGGTTGTCACGCGATGATCTCCTTTGCCAGGAATTCTAGAACCTGCGCGTTGATCACGTCGGCGTCGCTATCCACCGTGGCAACGTGATAGCTCTCCTCGAGCCACAAGCGTGTGAATTCTGGCTGTGCCATCATCAGCGCATCACCGTTCACGGGTGACACCACGTGATCCTCGCGACTCGATACCAGCAGACCGGGGGCCGTGATGCGGGGCAGTGCCGCAGTGACGGAGGGCAGCGCCGAAAAGAGGCTGTGCAGCGCGAGGAGCGGGGTGTGGGTCATCGTCGGCGGTTTTCCACCACCCTTCTTAACGTCCCCACCGATTGGGGGACCCAATGTGACACCGCGCTCGAGCGAGTCGATGACCTGGGCGGCGGCATCGGCGGGTAGGAGCAGCTGCGGATTGATGACGACGAGGGCTGCCACGTCATCACTTTCGGTCGCCAGCGTCACCGCCAGCGCACCACCCATCGAATGACCCAGGACCGCCACGCGGTCACAGCGCGCTCGAAGGGCTTCGAAGTGGGTAACGGCACACGCTCGCCACTCCCGCCACGTGGCACTCTGTAGGGCCTCGAGAGTCGACCCGTGTCCCGGTAGCAGTGGCACACTCACTTCGTAGCCAGCGTCGGCGAGCGTCTTGGCCAACCCGTAGAGGGAACCCGGCAAGCTCGAAAAGCCGTGAAGAAGCAGGACGCCAACGGCACCGCCGTCGGCGTGGAACGGTGCGGCGCCCGCTACTGGCCGATCGGCAACCATCGTCGCTACCCCTCGGTGACGTAGACCGTGATGTTCGTCAACCGCTTTACGACACTTCCCGCCGCGGGAAAGGTCCGAACGACCTTTGTCCAATTCGGTGAGTGTGCACCGAGGCCACTGGTGTCGTAGTACAGCTGAGCGGCAGCGAGTGCGGCATTGGCGGCGGCGCGCGAGAATCCCGAAATATCAGGCACCTTGACGTAGCCCGCGGGAATAGTCGTGGTGGTCACTGGGGCCGTCGTCGTGGTGGTCGTTGGCGCGGGCACTGAACTCGTTGTCGTGGCGGGAACCGTGGTCGTCGTCTTGCCCGTCGATACCACCAGCACCAGCGTGGCGCCGTGGGGCACGGCGATGGGATTCAGGCTGGCCTTGTACCGCACCTCAATGACGTCGCCGGCTGGCACTGTGGGACTCGAGCGACGCACGTTGACCGGGCAGAGGGCGTTGAGCTGCAACGCATTAACGAGTGCGACGTCACGCGAACACGAGTGCCCCACCAATGACGTGGGCAGCGTCACGAGGTTGGCGCCGAGAGACACCACGACATTGAGCGATCCGCCACTGGTCAGCGATGAACCGGCCGCGGGTACCTGGGAAAGAATCTCGTTCGCAGGTACCGTCGATGACGCCGCATTGGCCGTTACGTGAACAGTAAAGCCATCTGACTTGACCAGAGCCGCGGCATCGGCCATCGAAAGGCCGACAACCGAAGGCACCGTGTGCGAGGTCGAAAAGTACCCCAGCTGCCAGGCCGCCCCACCACCGACCAGCGCCGCCACGAGCACCACGGCGGCGACCAAGAAGCCCGGTCGACGACGGCGGCGCAGGGTGGTGAGAGAGCTGAGCGCTGAATCGACCACGGGCTTCGTCGCGAAGCCGTGCGACGATGTCTCAGTGGTGCCCACAATTTCAGCGGGTCGTGGCGGCTGAAAACCCACCGACGATCGTGGACTACTCGGGGTAAAGCCGGCCAGAAGCGAGGGTGTTGGTTCGTTGGACAACACGAAATTTTCACCATCAGCGACGACGGTCGAGAGGCGCTCGACCAATTCACGGGCGCTGAGGCGCTGCGTGGGGTCCGGCACTGACGCCAGCGCCAGAATCATGTCGAGGGTGCCGAGCTCCGGGCGCGACGGCAGTGGCGTGCGAAGACGCTCGCGGAGGGTGGCCTCGGCGCTGTACCCAGGAAACGGGCGAACACCGGTCGCGGCCTCAAACAGAATGAGACTTAGGGCGTAGACATCGCTGGCCGCGGTGGCAACTTCACCGAGGGCCTGTTCGGGACTGAAGTACTGAACGTCGTCACCCGTGACGTACTGGCGAAAGGCGGTGCCGAGTCCCGACGTGACGGGACTGGCAATACGGACGGCCCCTTGCTCATCAAAGAGCAGATCGGTCGGCGTCAGTTCACCGAGCACAAACTCGTTCTCGTGCAACACGGCGAGACCAGTGGCCACATCACGGCCGAGCCGCGCCACCTGAGCCGGCGAAAAGACCACGCCGCGACTGAGCTGACGCTCCAGGGAACCGTTGGGGAGGTACTCCGACACCATGAACAGGTGACCGTCTTGCTGACCGCCATCGAGCACGGCCGCAATGTGGGGGTGGTGGATCCCGGCTGCCTTGAGCATTTTGGCTCGGAAGGCCCGGCGAATGTCCTCGTGGACTTCGAGCTCCGGACGAAGGCACGTCACCGCAACCTGCCGCCCGAGCGACGAATCAATCGTCAGGTAGACCTCGGTGGTGTGACCAACCCCGAGTACGTCAACGACCCGAAAACGGTCACCGAAGACGTGGTTAGGAGAAAACGTTGCGCTCGCCATAAAACCTCTCACACTCATTTCTCGCCTTATTCGAGGGTAGCCGACCACACGCCAGTGCGGAGAAGCTCCTCGAACTCAGTCGCTGGCACGAGGGGGATGCCGAGATCGCGAGCCTTGGTAAGTTTCGTGGCCCCGGCGGCCTCGCCCACCACCACGCAGTAGGTTTTCGCCGAGACCGAACCGGGGCAGGACCCGCCCCGGGCGACAATCGCCGCTGCCGCCTCATCGCGGGAGAATCCCTCCACACCACCGGTAACGACCACGGCCCGA
>DAIPLC010000120.1:0-4625 GCA_036769405.1 Acidimicrobiales bacterium | reverse complement strand
ATCAGCACCATTGTCTCGGCGGGGGCCACCTCCATCAACGAGATTCGAAACGCCTTCTTCTGCTCGACCAAGACCTGCTTGGCGGAACGGACCCAGAATTTCAAGCTCGCGAAGGACGGTCAGGCGGCCCTCGATGCCGAGACTCTCGTCGCATCGAAGGCGACGCTTCCCTCCGTCTACCAGGCACCGGTGCAGTCACTAGTCGCTGATGACAAGCAGCTCAGCCAGGCCTTTGTCGCCTTCGGCAAAGAAACCACCAAAATTGGCGCCTACGTCGACTTGGGTACGATCGAATTCACGACGGCCTGCGTGGCCTCAGACGTGGCGGTCTTGACCGCTCTGAGCAAGCAACAGCCGGTGAAATTTCGCCTCTGGGGCGTTGGTGTCAGCGCCATCGTCTACGTGATTGAAACGGACTTGAACTCCTTCGCCGTGCCCAAGAATACCGGTCCCGAAGAACTCGCTATCGCCGAGCACCTCGTGGTCGACGCGGCTGCCCTCATGCAGCACGCCAATGGTCCGTCGACGGCGTACAACCGTCAAGTCACGACGCTCGCCTCAGCTGTGGGACGTGTTGCAGGAACCGAAGTGTTGAAGATCCAGCACAAGAAGGCGCCGCTGTCGGTCGCGCAGGTGCAGGCGCTGAACACGCAGATTACGAAGGACATCGCCGCACTCTCCGCCCTACAGAACAAGCTCATCAAGGGCTAACGACGTGCGCTTCACTCCCGCGGCAGCTTTGGCAACGACGCTGAGGCCCCACTGATGTCGGTCCCTCAGCCCCGCCTGTTGGTGCTCGATACCGTCATGGTCGACGTGGCTCTCCACGTCGACTCATTGCCCGTTCGAGGTGGTGACGCAGTGGCGCACGACCGGCTCGTCAGTGCCGGAGGCGGCTTCAATATTCTGAGTGCCGCGCTTCGACAAGGATGCGAGGCGGTCTACGTCGGCCAACTCGGTGAAGGCCCCTTCAGTCGTATGGCGCAGGCCTCATTGGCGAATGAGGGTGTGGAGTTACTCATTAGCCCTCGGGGTCCTCGCGACCTCGGGGCGTGCGTGGTGCTGGTGGAACGATCGGGTGAACGGACGTTTGTCACGTCACCAGGCGCGGAGCTAACGCTGACGGCCGAGGAATTGGCCGCCGTTCGCCCCACCGCCCACGACACCGTGTATTTCTCTGGGTACAACTTCGTCTATCCGGAAATTGCCGATACGGTGACCGACTGGCTGGAAGCGCTGCACCCCGACACCGTGGTGGCCTTTGATCCGGGTCCCCGCGTCGCTGATATTGACGGCAAGATTCTCCGACGAGTCCTTCGTCGCACGGACTGGTTGCTCTGCAACTTCGCCGAGGCGGCCTACCTGACCAAGGCGAACTCGGCCTTCCTCGCGGCCCGGGCATTGCTCGCCCAGCTCAGCCGACGGGGCGTCGTCGTTCGTGACGGCGCGCGGGGGTGCGTTGGCGCCGACAGCCAGGGCATCTACATAAGTCCGGCCTACGTCACCACCGTCGTCGACACCAATGGGGCCGGTGATGTGCACAACGGCGTTGTTCTCGCGGAATTGATGGCCGGCAGCCAGCTAGACATCGCGCTCGAGCGAGCGAATGCCGCGGCATCGATTGCTATCGCTACATTTGGACCCGCCACCGGACCAACCCGCGACGCCGTATTGGCGCGAGTGGCCCAGGGCCACTAACTACTCGTCAGCGAGTTCGTCACTCCAGGCGGCCGCCCGTACGTCACCCACCGGCATGCTCCAGCGGAAGACGGGCTTGATGTCGAGGACTGGCGTGCCGTCGATGCCGTCGAGGCCCCGTACGCGAATCGAGTGCTCACCTACTTCTTCGATGGCGACCGTCGTCAGGAGCAGGCGGTTCGGACGATCCTTGTTGCGCTGCGCGAAAATGCCAACGTCGGGCCAATCGGTGTTGCCGCGGGGGTGACGGTGCCACGGCCCTGGTGGGACGTCTTCGGCCCAGTCGGCGAAGAACACGACCTCGATGTGACTGAATTCACTCAGCCCTCGGAGTGATTCGGCGGGCACGTCACTCGCCAATTCAATGACGCTGACCACGTCAGCCCAGTTGTCGTCGAGCGCTTCGGCTCGCTCGTTGCGAATGTAGGCAATGGCGCGGACGGAAAGATTCATAGGCAAAATCTAGTCACTCCTTGACCGTCGGTGGGGGCACCAAGCGGCGAGTACTCTTAGCGACACACTTTCGCGGGAGCACCTATGGCAGAACTGTCCTTCACTTACGGCACAATGGCGGCGGGTAAGTCGACCTTGGCACTGCAGATGTGTTGGCAGCTTCGTGAAGGACGTAGTGACGTAGCTCTATGGACCTTCGGTGACCGCAGCGACACCGGTATGGTGACGAGCCGGATCGGCATTGAGGCCGAGGCCGACGCGGTGACGCCCGGTGAGGATCTTGCGCCGTACATCAAGCGGTTGCTCGACGACGGCGACAATATCTTGGTCATTGACGAGGTTCAGTTCGCGAGCGCGGCGCAGATCGATCAACTAGCCCGTTTGGTCGACGACGACGGCCTCGACGTGCACGCCTTTGGCTTGTCAGCTGATTTTCTCCTCAACGTCTTTCCCGGATCAGCGCGCCTCTTCGCAATTGCGGACCGCTGCCAGGAACTTCCCCTGACCTCGAGTTGTTGGTGCGGTCAAAAGGGGCGTTGCAACGCCCGCGTGGTAAACGGCAGCGTGGCCCGAGAGGGGACCCAGATACTTACCGGTGACGTGGTCCACGGCGTCATTCACTACCAAGTGTTATGCCGCAAGCACTACCGAACGGGGCAACTGAGCCCGCTCGGAACACCACCCGTCTTCTAGAAGAAGGCCGTGCAGAGCTCGTAGAGGTCGCGAGGGACTTGTCGCTGTCCGACGGCGACGTCGCTGAGCGGCGCGGAGACAACTTCGTTACAGCGCACGACAGGAATCGTGCCAAAGTTGCCATCGCGCACTGCTTCGTACGCGGCCGCACCGACGCGGGTCGCCCAGATGCGGTCGTACGCGGTCGGAGTACCACCGCGCTGCAAGTGACCCAGCACGGTGGTGCGCACCTCGAAGCCGCCGTGTTCATCAATACGGTTGGCCACAAAATTGCCGACACCGCGCGTCGCGAGGCGGACGCCACCGATGCCTTCGGTCGAGACGCCGACCTCGACACCGCCGAGAGTTTCGAGATTGATACCTTCGGCCACGACGATGATGGAGAACCCGTAGCCCGACGAACGACGACGTGTCACGTGGGCGATGACGTCGTCCATCGTGATGGGGAATTCCGGAATGATGATGAGGTCGGCACCACCGGCGAGACCACCCATGGCGGCTACCCAGCCCGTAGCGCGACCCATGGTCTCAACCACCATCACGCGGTGGTGGGAGGCCGCCGTCGTAATCAGGCGGTCAATGGACTCGGTCACGATGGAGACGGCGGTGTCGAACCCGATGCAATAGTCGGTACCGGCGAGGTCGTTGTCGAGCGTCTTTGGCACACCAACAATGGGTGCACCGCGCTCCGCCAGCCAGTTGGAAATGCGCTGCGTACCATCGCCACCAATGGCGACCACGGCGTCGAGGTGTTCGTCAATAACATCCAGCATGCGCTCACGGCCGCCGGGTGGATTGTCGAGGTTGTGGCGAGCGGTACCGAGAATGGTGCCGCCATTGCCCACGATGTAGTTCAGATCGAGCTTGGTGAGGGGGCGTCCGGCGTATTCGGTGGCGAGGCCAGCCCATCCGTTGGCGATGCCGATGAATTCGTGCCCGTCGGAGAGGGCCATGTTGCCCAGTCCGCGGATCGCGGCGTTGAGGCCTGGGGCGTCTCCGCCAGCCGTCAGCACTCCAATGCGCATATGCCTATCCCTTGTTGCTCGTTTGCTTTCCCACCTCAACACTAGAACAACTCAGAAATAATTGTGGAGCGAAGTGTCATCATCGGACTGATAGTTCTGTTCACTCGTCCGGTTTGTTCACGTCGAATGGGGTGTCACGAACAATTCATCCTCTTGTTGCACACTGTTGGCGAAGAGACCTTTCAACGCTCATACTTTCGAGGAAACGTCGAATGAGTGCCGACTACTGTTTTTGCTAGGCACATTTCTCAAGGAATTGAACAATGGAACAGAACCAGTCATCCAACGCCAACACCGGCGTCATTAACCGCGGACCCGTCGCCATGACGTTGCGCGACGTGGCCGTCTCCTTCAACGGTCGCACCGCCGTGCGCGACGCCACCTTCGACGTCGTGAAGAATCGCGTGACGTCGTTGATTGGTCCCTCTGGCTCCGGTAAGACCACACTGCTTCGTGCCCTCAACCGCCTGCACGACTTGACGCCGAGCGCCAAGGTGACTGGTGAGATCCTTCTCGAGGGAACCGACATTTACCGCGGCGACATTACGGTGACCGAACTTCGCTCGCGCATTGGCATGGTGTTCCAGCGCGCAAACCCTTTCCCCACCATGTCGATCTACGACAACGTGATTTCGGGACTGCGTCTCAATGGCATTCGTAAGAAGTCCGTCCTGGACGAGGTAGTGGAAGAGTCGCTTCGCGGCGCCGCGCTGTGGGACGAAGTGAACACGCGCCTCAAGTCGGCCGCCACTGGTC
>DAIPLC010000119.1:0-4635 GCA_036769405.1 Acidimicrobiales bacterium | reverse complement strand
CGGCTTCGGCCCTCGCGGGTTCGTGGTGGCGAGAAGCGCTGCTCGAGCAGGGCGTGGAGACGATTATGCACGAAGGGTCGGTTCAGGACGACCCGGCCTTTCGGGTGGCGTGTTTCAGTGGGCGAGGCCCGGGGGAACTCTTCGTGGATCAACGTAAGGTCCTCGGCGTCACGCAGTGGCGGGTGCGTGAGGGGCTTTTTTTGTCGACGATTATTCACACCGGTCCATCAGTCGCTTTACTGGACTCTCTCGCCACCGTGCCCGAGGGACTGGCGGAGGCATTAGGCCACCACGGCACCACATCGCTCGGTATTGACCCTGATGCGGCGGTGTTGGCCTTGCGACAACTGTCCTGGCCAGTGGACTTCCGCCAGCTCTACTTGCTGCCGTAGTTCACCGCAAAATTCTTCTTCTAAACGACGTGGGTCTCCCCACGTCGTTTTTTTTTGTCCATTTGTCCTAGTTTTGGGCGGAAAGTGGTTTTAAGTGGCATTAAGTGGAGTGCTACTGTAGGCAAGTGGAAGAAAGTGGTTCTTCCAAAGGAGACGCGATGAACTTCTTGACCGGTCGCTTTCAGCACACGCTGGATGGCAAGGGTCGTCTCGTCCTGCCCGCGAAGTTTCGAACTGAGTTCCAAAACGGCGGATGGGTGGCGCCGGAAAAGGGCCGCAGTTTGTCGATGTATACGGTGGGCGAATTCACCCGTCGGGCGGAAGAGTTTCGTGCGCTGAGCCACTCCGACAATGAGTCAGACCGTCGTCGCTCCCTGTACTGGTCTTCGAACTCCACGGAAGTTGAAGTTGACCGCCAGGGCCGCTTCGCCTTGCCCGCATCAATTCGCGACATCGCCCGCCTCGACGGGGAGGTCCTATTCATCGGCCACCTCGATCACCTCGAGATCTGGAACCCCGAACTCTTTGACGCCTACGCCAGTAGCGGTGGCGAGTACTTCACACTGGGGGGTGGCGCATGATTCGGGCCACCGTCGCCTACCGTCCGCGCTCAACGCGCAGCCTTGCAATGTCTGAAGGAGGAAGCGCTTCATTCTCCGCCTGCGCCGACTTCGCAGATATTGAAAGGCTGCAGGTCGAGCGCACGGCGTACCACGAGCCCGTACTCGTCGAGGAAATCGTGGCGCTCTATGACGGTCACTCCTCGGGCGTCTTCGTTGACGCCACCTTGGGTGGTGGTGGGCACAGCGCTCGCTTGCTGGCGACCTACCCAACTCTTCGTCTCATTGGCATCGACCGCGATCCCGAGGCTCGTGCTCAGGCAGCGACGGTACTTGCACCATTCGGTGACCGCGTACGTATCGTTGCCGCGACCTTCGGTGACATCGTCGACGTCGTGCAAGCCGCACGGACGTGGATTGCCGACGCCCCGGTCGTTGGGGTATTGATGGACCTCGGGGTTTCGTCGCACCAGCTAGATGCGGGGGAGCGGGGATTTTCTTTCCGGGCCGACGCGCCGCTGGACATGCGGATGGACCACACCTCGGGTCTCACCGCGGCCGAATACATTGCGACGGCCGATATTCACGAGTTCACTCGACTTTTGCGTGAAAACGGGGAAGACCGTTTCGCTGGCGCCATCGCTCGGTCAATCGTCAAGAGTCTTCCCCAGACGACTGGTGAACTAAGCGCTGCCGTGGAGCGCGTAGTGCCAATGGCAGTCCGTCGCAAGGGGCACGTCGCCACCCGCGCTTTTCAGGCCCTGCGTATCGCGGTGAATGACGAAATGGGCCAACTCGCCGCCGGCCTTGACGGCGCTCTCGAAGTGCTCGACACGAGCGGGATTCTGTCGGTGATTTCTTACCATTCTGGTGAAGACCGCACCGTAAAGAGCACCTTCCAGCGTTGGGCGACGGGTGGCTGCACGTGCCCGCAGGCCCTGGGCTGCGTCTGCGGTGCCGTCGCCGTCGCCACGGTGGACCGCGCGAGCTCGCAACTGGCTACCGCGAACGAAATCACTCTTAATCCTCGCGCACGGTCGGCCCGCCTGCGCATTGCTCGAAAGGTGGCGGCATGAGTGTTATTTCGTTTCCTCGGCGTTCTGACGGTGCGTCCGCTCCTCGCCGCGAGTCGGTAGCCCCTCGTTCGCCGCGTCACCTCACCGCAGTACGCACTGAAGTCACTGAATCCTCAATTGCTCGCCAGCGACGCCGGCGACTTATCGCGAGCATTGTGGTTGTCGTGGGAGCAGCGTCACTCATGGCCTACTTTTCTATGTTGAGTGGACAGCAGCAGGTTGAGCTCCAGAACATGCAGACGACGTACCAAACCGATCTGTCCAACTATGGGACGCTGGTGAACTCACTTGCCGGTCAGTCCACCCCCGGTATCGTTGCGCAAAAGGCGGCGCAGCTGCACCTCGTTCAACCCCAGTGGGTCCGCCAAGTTCCCGCTGCGTCGCTGGCGACACCGCTGCCACTGCCGACGTTCACTGTCGGTGTGACCGTGAGGCCTAGGACGGAGAGGTGAGCAGTCACGCTACCTCGACCCACGCGCGGCGCGGTTCGAAGGCACCGGTGAACCACGCCCGACCAAACTTGCGACTGGCGCTGCTGCACGGCAGTTACTTCGTCGTCTTTCTGCTCTTGGCGCTCCGTCTTTTTTTCATGCAAGTGCAAGACCACGCCCACGCATCACGTCAGGCGGCGAGTCTGTCACTGCACAACGTGCAAACCACCGCAGTGCGGGGCAATGTGTGGGACCGCTACGGGCGTTTGGTAGCACTCTCGGAGCCCGCCGTCCTCGTCCAGTCGGACAACTATATGGTGAAGAATCCCCAGGCAGAGGCGAAGGCCATGTCCAAAATGATCAAAATCCCCGTCGCCACGCTCACCAAAAAGCTGTCGATTCACAATGGTGGTGTGATTTTGACGAATCACCTCGATGTGGCGAGTGGGGCTTCCATCGCGTCGGCCTTCGGCAACTTAGGAGTTGTCACGTTTCCTTCATCCAGCCGCTCCTACCCGAATGGCACGTTGGCGGAATCCCTTATCGGTCGATTGAATGCCTCAGGACAGGGGACGACCGGTCTCGAGTATCAGTTCCAGTCATTATTGGCCGGTCACAACGGCCTTGATCGCGAGTGGACTTCGGGGACCAACATTCCGCTCCCCAACAACAATCTGCAGGTACTAAAGAAGGCCGTGCCCGGAACGGGCCTCGAGCTGACTATCGACAACAACTTGCAATTCGTCACCGAGCGCGTCCTTGCCACCCAGCTGGCCGCCGTGCATGGTGTTACCGGTCAAGCGGTTTTGATGGACGTTAAGACCGGCGAAATACTCGCTGACGCCTCACTGGTGAATACGAAGAGCAACCCGGGAATCCTCGGGCCAATTCCCTCCTGGGGCACCTCGGTCGGCGTGCCAGGCATTGAACAGACCATCAATAATTTGCCCTTCACGCAGGCCTACGAACCAGGGTCAGTGTTCAAGGCAGTCACCTTCTCGGCCGCCCTGGAAGCGGGCACTATCGCCCCTAAGAAGGTGTTCACCATTCCGTACAGCACGACCGTCGGCGGCCGTGTCTTTCACGATGCCGAACTTCACGGGCTCGAACACCTCACGGCAACGCAGATTCTGGCCCAGTCGTCCAATATCGGTACCTACGAAGTGGGCGCAACCATTGGTGAGAATCGGATTTTGGCCCAGGTTGAGCGTCTCGGCTTCGGCCAGTTGACCTCGGTGAACTACCCCGGCGAAACGGCGGGGTTGCTCGTCAACGCGGCGAATTGGTACGCGTCCGACCAAGTGGCATTGCCCATCGGACAGGTTGATGCGGTGCCGGCAATTCAGGTACTTGACGCCTATAACGCAATTGCCAACGGTGGGATTTTTGTTGAGCCAAAACTTATCCGGGCCACTGTCGGCGCCAATCGCCACGCCACGGCCACGCCGCCCAGCGTGCAGCGTCGAGCCCTGTCCGTTGGCGTCGCACGCACCATGAATCAGATGCTGCAGCAGGTCGTACTCGCGGGCACTGGTACGAATGCGATCATTCCGGGGTACGTCGTAGCGGGGAAGACCGGTACGGCGACGATTCCGCAACCCGGTGCTGCAAAACTACTCGTGGGCTCCTACAACGCGAGCTTCGTCGGCTTCGCCCCAGCGAATAATCCCACCTTTTCGATGATCGTCGTTGTCGAGCGCCCCACCACCACCATCTTCGGAGGGGCGGTCGCGGCACCCGTCTTTCAACAGGTCATGAGTTACGCCCTCCATCACTACAACATCGCCTCCACCGGCGCGGTCATCAAGCCGCTCCCCGGTGCGGGTGCCTTCCGTTCGGATGTGACGTGATGCACCTCGGCGACATTTTTGATGATCTCGACTTTCCTATGGCTACCGCTGGTCTCGAAATCACGTCCGTTGAGTGCGACAGCCGACTTTGTCAGCTGGGTTCGCTGTTCTTTGCCCTTGATGGCACGGCGGCGCGAGGCGCCGATTTCGTGGTTGATGCGGTGGCGCGCGGTGCCAGTGCGGTGGTCTCGGATCACGAAATTAGTGCTGCGGTCCCCGTGCTCGTGCTGCCCAAGACCCGACTGCGATCGGCGTTGGCTCACGCCTGTGCCGCGGTGACGCAGTGGCCGGATCGCGACCTCCACTTGGTGGGCATCACGGGCACC
>DAIPLC010000005.1:0-20039 GCA_036769405.1 Acidimicrobiales bacterium | reverse complement strand
ACGCCGCGAAACCGGCGGCCGCCACCAGCAAAGTCACGCCGCCGAACAAGGCAAGCAAGTGGTGGCGCTAGTTGAGCTGAAAGCGCGGTTTGACGAAGCCGCCAACATCAACTGGGCGAAGGCCCTCGAAGACGCCGGGGTCCACGTGGTCTATGGCATCGTCGGATTGAAGACACACTGTAAGACCGCTCTCGTGGTGCGTAACGAAGGTGACGTGACCCGTCGGTACGTACACATCGGCAGTGGTAACTACAACTCCAAGACGGCTCGCAACTACGAGGACTTCGGTTTGCTGACCTGCGATCCCGTCATCACCCAAGACGTTGGTGAATTGTTCAACTTCCTCACTGGATTCGCGAAGAACGGGAACTACAACAAGATTGTGGTGAGCCCCTACGGCGTGCGCAACAAGATTGTCTCGTTGATTGAGGAGCAGACCCATCGTGGCAGCGAGGGAGTAATTCACCTCAAGGTGAATGGTCTCACCGACCCCGTGGTCATTGACGCCCTTTACGCCGCCTCACTGGCTGGTGTTGAGGTTCACCTCGCTGTTCGGACCCTGTGCTGCCTCCGTCCCGGCGTCCCCGGCCTCTCAGAGAACATCACCATCCATTCGCTGGTGGGGGAGTTCCTCGAGCACTCCCGAGTCTTCATCTTTGGTCAACCCGGCGACGAGAGCTTCCGCATTTACATGGGTTCGGCAGACATGATGGAGCGAAACCTCGACCGTCGCGTGGAAGTCCTCGTGCCGATTGACGATCCCGCAGTACAGCGAGAACTACTCGACGCTTTCGACCTCACGTGGCGCGACGACCAGTTCTCCTGGGTACTCGGCACCGATCGACGCTGGCGTCGCATTCAGACCATCAATAACTTCTCCGCGCAACGCGAATTCAAGCGTCAGGCTCTAGCGAAGGCCCGTCTTCGCTAGTCAGTGCTGGTGTCTTGCGCCATTGCAGTGATGCGTAGGCCACTCCACCAATCGGAATCGGAATCCAGAAGTTCACGAGGCGATAGGCCAGTACGGCCAAAATGGCCTGTGCGTGTGGAACACCGAAGCCCACCAGCGTCGGAATGAGCACGCCCTCAACAACGCCAAGCCCGGCGGGAGTCACCGGAATGGCGGCGATAATGTTCGCCAGTCCGTAGGCCACGAGTAGGTCCACGGGAGAGATGACCGAGCCGAAAGCCCAGATAAAGACCCACAGGCAGGCCGCGTCGAATAACCAGTTCAGACCGGCCCATTTGAAAGCCGTCCACAGTGTCTGGCGCGAGGTAACGAGCAACGTGATGCGCTCGGCGACCCGGTTCAGCAGGGCCGATACCTTCTCTGGGTCAATCGCTGGCACTCGCGACGCGGCAATGCGGAGCCACGCGTCGGCCCGGCGCTGTCCGCGAGTAATGAGCAAAATCGTGCCGAAAAAGGCGAGGAGAAGAAAAACACCGGCGAGCGCTGCGAAGCCGTAGAGCGGGCTAAAACCATTGAGCGGAATTGAAACCACGAGCGCACACCAGAACATCAAATTCAGGACGACCGCTGATCCCGCGCCCTGCGCGGCGAGACCGAAGGCGTTGGTGTCCTTGGGCACACCAAGTTCGTTGAAGATGCGGTAGGCCAGGGCCCCGGAGGGCGCAGCGCCACCGGGCACGACGTGACCAATTGCCAGTCCGGCCAAATTGACACGCAGGACATTGAATCGGCTCGGGGCGTGCGGGTACAACACGGCGCGAGTGAGCTCCACGTAGGCAAAGATGGCTGCCATTTCGAGCGCTACGGCGAGCGCCACAATGAGCGGGTTGAGCACCGCGAGGAGGTGAAGTGAATGTCTCGCTGAGGCAAACTGTGGCACCACGAGATACTCAATGACGAAGACGACGCAGCCCAAGCTCAGAATGATGCGGATTTCACGCGGCATGGTAAATCGGGCGCGAGATTCACGAGTCATTGGTACCGGTCCATTCGGGCGGCGAACGTACCGCCGGTAGGACCTCAGTCTACGACACACGAGTAGGATTTCGATGTGCCAACGCTGGTCGTGCTTCCGACGTATAACGAAATCTTGAACGTCGAGCCCATGCTTCGAGCCCTTCGCTCAGCCGTTCCTTTGGTCGATATTTTGGTTGTTGACGACAGCAGTCCCGATGGCACCGCAGTGGCGGTGCGTCGAGTCGCAGACGAACTCGGTCAGATATCACTCCTCGAACGAGCCACCAAAGACGGCCTGGGCGGCGCCTACCGTACTGGTTTTTCTTGGGGCCTCGAACATGAGTATGACTCCTTCGTCGAGATTGACTGCGACTTTTCCCACGATCCGAACGCACTGCCGACTCTCCTGGAAGCCTCCGGCCGCGCGGATGTGGTGATTGGGTCTCGCTACGTGACGGGTGGTGCCATCCCAAACTGGGCCCTCAGTCGACGCCTCCTCTCGCGCAGCGGAAACCGGTACGCGTCGTTCATGTTGGGTCTCAAGGTTGCCGACGCCACTGCGGGATACCGCGTGTACTCCGCCAAAGCCCTCGAGTCCATCAAATTCCGCGACGTCCGCGCCGACGGCTACGGATTCCAGATCGAAATGACCTACCGGTCGCGGCGTGCGGGCCTGTCCATTTTGGAGGTGCCGATTTCGTTCAGCGACCGAGAACGTGGCGAGTCAAAGATGAGCGGGACCATCATCGTTGAGGCGCTGGTGCTCGTGACGATATGGGCGCTTCAGCGACCCTTTCGCCGCTAGATGTGATCAATCAACACGGCGGCCAAAATGCTCGCGAGTTTGTCGCGGGTTTCTTGGCGCTCGGCCACCGGATCTGATTCGGCAACAATCCCCGCGCCAGCCCAGGCTCGGAAAGATGAACCGTCGAGGAAGACCCCTCGAATACCAACCCACCAGTCGCCGTCACCGTCTTGGTCAATCCAGCCAACCGGCCCGGCAAAGTGCCCTCGGTCCACAACCTCGAGTTCGCGCAACACATTGGTGGCGGTCAGCCGTGGCAAACCGCCGACTGCCGCGGTGGGGTGGAGCGCGGAAAGAAGCGCCATCGCAGTGGGAGGTGTGCTCGAGTGGCTCCGCGCCCGCACCCAGCTACCGAGGTGAGCGACCGTTCGCAGCGGCACGATGCTCGGACGCTCGTCAGCGTCAACGGTGTCGTAGAGAGATGAGAGAGTGGCGGCGATGTCGTCGACCACAATTGCGTGCTCGTGCAGATTCTTTCCCGACGACAGCAGCCATTTCGTGTAGTCCTCGTGCTCATCGCGCTCGGGCAGGGCTATGGTGCCCGCCAAGGGGTGACACGTCGCTTCCGCACCCTCACGTGACACCAGCAGTTCGGGACTCGCGCCGACAAACCGCCCTCCTTCCACGGGCAGAGCGTAAATAGTGCAGGCGGTTTCGCGTCGCCGGAGGCGGTGGGCCACGGCGCCGGGGTCGACGGCCTCATGCACCGCACCCTCGACTGCGCGGCCCAACACGACTTTGTCGAGGTCGCTGTCGTGAAGGAGCTCGACGGCCTTCGCGACGGACCGAGTGTAGGACTCACCTGAGGGGGCGTACGCCAAGCGCACTGCCGGCTGCGTGTCCTGCGTCGGAGGTGCCACGTCCTCAATGAACTCAAAGATGCTCGGGGCACCCTCCGCTACAGTGAGCCAGGCTCGGCCGTCCGCGTACTGCGTGATCGTCAGCGCAGGTACGTCGAGACGCCCAGGGCTGGTGCGATCAAACGGAAGCGAGGCGAAGGCCACAATTCCCGTCCCGCGCGGTCCGGTGTCGCCTTCGAGGTGAAGCGTCGAGAAGAACGAGGCCGTATCGGGCAATTCAGCAATCCCGGTTGGTAGGGCCACTGAAGCGACGACCTCGCCGAATCCTGCCCGAAGTTCGTCGGGCGATTCAATCAAGAAGCCATCGCGGGCGGCGCGGGCTCGCAGGAGCGAGGCCTCGATAGGAGCAATGGCGAGACGGGTGAAATTCATGACGACTTCGTGGCAATCAATCGTTGGCTGAGGCCCTTCATGATGAGACGGTGATTAACGGCCACGAAACCGGCGTCACGGAGCATGGCGGCCAATGTCGGCGCATCGGGGAGGTAGGCCGTTGACTTCGGTAAGTACTTGTAGGCGTCGCGGTCGCTCAGGAGACCCCCAACAATGGGGACAACGCGGCGGAACCAAAAGGTGAATCCGGTACGGAGAAGGCCATTCTTGGGCTCAGCAACCTCCAGAAGGACAATCCGGCCACCGGGCCGCACCACACGACCCATCTCGATGATGGTGCCGGCGAGGTCAGTGAAATTACGGAGGGCGTACCCACAGGTGATACCGTCCACGGCACCGTCGATGAGTGGCAGATGCAGAGCATCGGCGTGAACGCGGTCTCGCATGCCATGGCCCGCGCTCAACATCCCGAACGACAAGTCAGTAGCAACAGCCCGGTAGCCCTGTCGTTCAAGTTCACGGATGAAATCACCCGTTCCGGCCGCGACATCCAACACCGTTGAAGAGGCGGGAAGACGAAGTTCGGCCACGCAACGGCGGCGCCATCGCCGATCGAGACCAAACGTCATGACGAAGTTGATGAACTCGTATCGCGAGGCAATGGTGTCAAACATCGCGCGGACCCGACGTGTCTTTTCATCCCCCTGCGGCAATTCATTCATGACGATGACGTCCTTCCGATCTGCGAGTGGGGGAGAGGCACACGCCACCGCTACCCGCAAACAGTCGAGTTCAACTTTAGGGGTGGTAGACCCGCTCGTTGACAGTGAGCACTCCTACAATGGAGATATGACCTATACCGATAAGGACGAGCACCACCGCCAAATTACCGACGGCTGGTTCCGTGCGGGCATCTTTGGTATTAGCGACGGACTGGTCACCAACGCTTCCTTCATCCTCGGGTTTGCCGGTGCCAACCCGGGGGCGAACGTCGTCCGCCTCGCAGGACTTTCGGCCCTCGTCGCCGGAGCCTTTTCAATGGCGAGTGGTGAGTTTCTCTCCGTGCAGGCCCAGAAAGAACTCCTCGACTACGAGGTCGAAGTCGAGCGTCGAGCGATCGCCGAAAACCCAGAACTGGAACGACAGGAACTCGCTGCCCTGTTCCGGGCACGTGGCATCGAAGACGAGTTGGCTGAACGACTGGCCACCGACCTCATGCGTGACCCTGATCTGGCCCTGCGCACCCACGCCCGTGAGGAGTTGGGCGTTGACCCTTCCGCTACGGGAAATCCTCTGAGCGCGGCAACGAGTTCGTTCGTCTGCTTCTCAATCGGAGCCTTTATTCCCCTCATCCCATGGCTCTTTCCCGCTCACACTTCGCAAGTGTGGTGGTCCGTCGGGCTCGCCGGTGTGAGCTCGGCACTCGTGGGTGCCGGCATTGGCTGGTTCAGTCGTCGCGGCATGGTTCGCTGGGCGGCACGGCAGTTGTTCTTCACCGCGCTCGCTGCGGGGGTCACCTTTGGTGTTGGTCGACTGGTTGGGGCGCACTAAGGCGCGACGTACCGCAGGAGTTGATCTTCTCGTTGTACGGTGAAGCCCATGGCACTGTAGAGCGCCACGGCGGGGGAGTTATCGGCGTCAACGAAGAGCTCCGCTCGGAGCACTCCCTTGCGGCGTAGCGCCAGCAATCCCGCGCCCAGCATTGTCCGACCGAGACCTCGACCCTGAAACTCTGGGCCGACAGTAAGGACATAGATCTCGCCAAACCGTTCACGGTAGAGTTCGTGCACTCGCGTCCAGCAGGAGGCGGCGAGTTGGCCGTCAATATGCAGCAACAAGAATCCCGAAGGATCAAACCAGGGCTCTTCGAGGCGCAACTGCAAGTCAGCCTTGCGCCATGTGCCCTGTTCGGGGTGGTCAGCGAATGCCGCATTGTTCTGAGCGAGCCAGGCATCGTCGTGTACGCCAGGTTCGAAGGCGCCGAAGGAGCCTTGTGACACCTCAACCGGTGGCAGGTCGACCAGCGAGCGACTCATCAATTGCAGTGTCCGGATGGCGTTCGCGGGTCGAGAGCGGGTGTCGCGCTGCCACCAATCGATTTCTCCGTGCTTCTCGAGAAGGGCGCGCAGCAAGACATCGTCGATACCCCCACCAACCATTTCGACACTGGGTATTGCGCCATCGGTGACGTTCGCGTACCCCACTACTTTCCCGTCATCGTGCTGTAGCCAGTGTTCGCCCGACCAACCGTGCACCACGGATCGCCGGCGCGAATCATCGATTGCTTCGCGCTCGAGGACTGCTTCAGTGTGATGAATGAGGCCCAGTACGGCCACGCGCTCGGCTGAGGTGAGCGACGGCACGCACTGCCATTGCGAGGACACGGTCAGCGGTCCAAACGATGAGCGACGCGCTGCAAACGCCGCAGCAACGTGCCAATGGCGCGTTCGGCGGCGACGAGCTCGGTGTAAATGTCGCCCGCCAACGATGGGCCCTCATTCTCGACCAGTGCGGTGATACGGGTCGAGATGTCACTCAGCGTCGAGGTAATAGTGTTGAGTTCGGTTGAGGACGACATCGGGCTCCACGGCGATTAGGCAAGGCTTCGCCATTACTGTAGTCCTGCATGAACGACTTCGAGCCCCTCGACCCAGCGACGCCATGTGAGTGGTCAACCATCCGAGTATCTGGTGACGATGCGTCGGCCTTTTTGCAGGGTCAATTGACGGCGGATGTGCAAAGTCGCGCTTCGGTCACGTTGCTACTCACCCCGGCCAGTGCCGTGATCACCGCCGCGATGCTTGCCTACGAGGATGATGCCATCTCCCTCACTGTTCCGAGCGAAGTAGTTGACGCGGCGTTGCAACGTCTTCGACGATTCGTCCTTCGATCAAAGTGTTCGTTCGAGGTGGCTTCGGGCGTGCGAAGCGGGAGATGGGCCACCATCGGTGATCAAGTAGCCGAGGGCTTGGCGGGGCCAAACGAATTTGCTCGGGAGTTGACGCCGCACTCGTTTGGACAATCCTTCGTCGAGCGTCACATCAGCTTCACCAAGGGGTGCTTCACGGGCCAGGAATTAGTGGGTCGCCTAGACGCACGAGGCGCCAACGTTCCGTTCCGACTGGCGCAATTCTGGTCCCCGACGGCGCAGGAAGCTCACGAACTCGTTGCGAGCTTCGGCCCCAGTGGCGGCTCTCAAGGCCTAACGACAGTTGTCGCGAATACGGACGGTGTAAGCGGCCTCGCGATCGTCCACCGAACGCTGGGGGATGGCGAGATCAACGATGTGCGCGTGCACACCGTGGCGTAGTTAGTCGTTATACCGACGGAACACGACGCTGCCGTTGTGGCCGCCGAAACCAAAACTGTTCGACAGAATTACTTCGACGTCAGCGGCCTGAGGGGCACCCAGCACAATGTCGAGGTCAATGGCGGGGTCGACCGTTGTCGTTCCCGCCGTTGGAGGGATGATCTGCTTCAGCAAGGTCATCACTGACACCACACCCTCGAGCGCACCAGCGGCGCCGAGTGAGTGTCCGAGGTGTCCCTTGATGGATGTAGCCAGCGGACGGTGTTCCTTGAATACCCGGCGACAGGCCGTCGCTTCAGCCTGGTCATTGAGAGGGGTCGACGTACCGTGCGCATTGATGTGTGAAACATCGGCGGGCGTGACATCGGCGTCGGCCAATGCCAATTCGATACAACGAACGGCGCCATTGCCCTCAGGGTCTGGTGCGGTGATGTGATACGTGTCAGCCGTCGAGGCCGCGCCAATAACTTCCGCCAGAATGGTCGCGCCGCGCGCCTTGGCGTGCTCCCACTCCTCAAGCACCAAAATGCCGGCACCTTCACCCATGACGAAACCGTTTCGGTCAACATCAAAGGGACGGGAGAAGTCTTCGTTGCTGAGCGCGGTCATGTTGCGAAAGCCAGCTTCAGCAATTTCGACCATTACGGCTTCCGCACCGCCGGCTACGGCGACTGTCGAACGGCCCGAAGCGATAAGGCGAGCGGCATTACCAATGGCGTGGGTACCTGCGGCACACGCTGTGGTGACCGTTTCGCAAGGGCCTCCGAGACCGAAGCGCATCGACACTGCGGCAGTGGCGGCGTTCGGCATCATCATTGGCACCATGAAAGGAGAAACGCGGTTTACGCCCTTCTCATTGAGTACACGTACTTGTTCAAGCACGGTTTGAAGGCCACCGATACCGCTGGTAACAACGCAGGCTGCATCAGGCAGAGGACCCTCAAGCCCGCTCATCTTCCACGCCTCATCCGCCGCCACGAGGGCGTACAGGGTGAAGGGGTCGAGGCGTCGCAACTCCTTGGGGCCGCCAATGTGCGAGGCGTCAAACTCTGGCAGACGCTTCGACGATGGCGCGTGATCGAGTTGCAGAGCATCCCAGAGCGCGTCGACACCGACACCGGCACACGAAAGCGCACCAATGCCGACGACCGCGACCCGGCGTCCCTGCAATGGACCCGTTGGAGTTACTGCGACGCGCACTTAGAGCTTCGCGTAAATCAGTTCGAAAGCCTGGCCGACGGTGCCAATGTCCTTCAGTTCGTCTTCGCCCACTTCAATGTCGAAGGTCTCTTCGAGGGCCATGACGAGCTCAACGAGGTCGAGGCTGTCGGCACCGAGGTCGTCAGCGAAGGAGGCTTCCATCGTGACCTGGTCGGCCTGAACGGCGAGAACGTCTACGGCGTTTTCAGTGAATTTGGCGAATGCTTCGTTGCGGTCCATGAGCAACCCTTTCGGTATGTTTCGAACAATCCTAGCCAATACGGCGTCGAAAAATTGGTTTAGAGACCCATGGCGAGGCCGCCATCGACGGCCACAACCTGGCCAGTCAAGTAGCGACTGTGGTTACCCGCGAGAAACTCGACGACACCCGCGATGTCGCTGACCTGACCAGTTCGACCCATGGGGATGAGCGAGGTCATGGCGTCGAGACCGGCCACGTCGCTGGTCATATCGGTGTCGATAAATCCCGGCGCAACGACGTTGACCGTGATGCCTCGTGACGCCACCTCGCGAGCAAGGGAGCGTGCGAGCCCTACGAGCCCCGCTTTAGCCGCTGCGTAGTTCGCTTGGCCGGGCACACCGTAGAAGGGGCTAATGGAGCCAATGAAAACGATGGATCCCTTTCGGTTCCGAATCATTGACGACAGCGCGGCACGGGCGCAGAAAAATGCCCCGTCGAGGTTTACTGACAAGACTGAGCGCCACTGGTCATCACTCATACGCATGGCGAGGCCGTCGTTGGTAATACCAGCATTAACGACGAGCACTTCAACTGGTCCGTGCAACTCGATGGCCTGCTTGATGACTGCCGAAACTTCGTCGGAGTTGGCAACATCCACTTTCAATGAGGTCGCACATCCCGCGGGGGCGGAACCGGAACGCGAAAGTCCCACGACGGTGTCGCCATTGTCGATGAAGGCCTGGGCGATGGCTTCACCGATACCTCGACTGGCTCCCGAAACGATGACGTGACGGCTCATAGGGTGATCTCCTTCATTTCTTCGGCGTTTGCCGGCGACAACTGTAAATCGAATGGACGAATGCGTTTCGTGAGACCAGTGAGAACGTTGCTCGGCGGCATTTCAATGGTGGTCGTGACCGTGCCAGGTAACGCCAGCGTCGCAGCCAAGAATTCGACCGGTGACGTCAATTGTCGGGAGAGGAGTCCCGCCCACGTGGTGGCGTCGTTGTGCGGCTGGCCGTCGACATTGGCGATCAACTGGTGTTCAGTCGTCCCCCAGGACACTGACGACAGTGCTTCATCGAGCGCCTCTTGGGCGCTGGCCATGAGGGGAGAGTGAAATGCACCGCCCACGTTTAGCGGCGTTGCCCGCTTCCATCCCAGGTCGCGGTGGCGCTCGCTGAGCAGCGCCAGTCCTTCTGGAGTGCCACTCAGGACGATCTGACCAGTGCCATTGACATTGGCAACCCAGACACCGGGAATGTCTTCAAGGTCGTGCCGGTTACCTTCGGTGCCCATTACCGCCGTCATGGAGCCGGGCGTCGCTGCGGCCGCTGCGGCCATGGCCGAACCACGAATAGCGATGAGTGTGGCACCCTGCGTGAGGTCGAGTAGCCCAGACGCGACGAGGGCCGAAAACTCGCCCAGGCTGTGCCCCAGGAGAAACCTTGGTCGTGGCCCGTGTTCAATGAGGTCGGACCAGCCCACGAGGGAGAGCGCGAAGGTTGCCAGTTGGGCCCGGTCGGTGCGAACCAGTTCCTCAAGGGGGGACTCGAGCAGAAGGTGGGGCACGTTGACACCAGTGATGTCGGCGATAGCTTCAACAATTGACCAATGGGGCGAGGATCGCCACGGAGCGCCAACGCCCTGACTCAGGGAGCCTTGTCCGGGGAAGAGTGCCACGACATCGTCGCGGTAGGAGAGAGGTGTAGTTTCCACGCGCCAACGCTAACAGCGTCGGCCGAAAAACACGGTACTTCCACAGTTGCAGCGTGCCCAGAGTGGGACTCGAACCCACACGCCCTCTCGAGCAAAGGATTTTGAGTCCTCCGCGTCTGCCATTCCGCCATCCGGGCTGCGCGTTCTACGCTACCAGCAACCGTAGGGTGGGACACGTGCGCCTCGTCGTCTACAAACAATTGACCACCCTGACCTCAGCAGTGATGGCGAGTGGACAGCTCCACGATGCTCGCCCCCATCTCTATCTCTTCATTGAAAGTGGAGGGTTGTGTGGGTGGGGGGAGATCAGCCCGCAGCCCGTGCCCCTCAATGGAGACGCCGGGCTCATTGATGTCATTGACCACTTGCAACACCACCTCATCCCTCAGTTAGTTCGAGCGGCCGAGAGTGAGAAGTCCTTGCCGCACTGGACGCGGGTCGCCCGATTCGCCAATGCGACCGCCGCCTCACGGGCTGCTTCGACGCTGGTCGAGATGGCCCTCCTTGACTGGTACTTACGTACCGAGGCCACACCGCTGTCGGCTCTCTGGCCGCAGCAATTTGAGACCCCGGTGATGCGCACGGTGAGTGCGCTCGGGGCATCGTGGGCACCCCTCGACACACCGACGTCCCTGCGGCTAAAGGTCGATGCTGCACCGCTGTCCGACGAGGTGCTCGCCGCACTCAAGCGCGACGCGACCGACGTGCTGTTGGACTACAACTGCTGTGGACCCTCTCGAGCATCGGTCGAGCACCACATCGGACAAGTAGCTCAATTCGTACCCTTGCGGGCGCTCGAGCAGCCCTTCGCACCAGGCAACGTCGTCGATCACGCCCTACTGCGTTCGGCCGCGGACGTCGCCGTCAGTATTGACGAGGGCGTCAGAACTCGCAGGGACATTGATCACATCGCACAGTACGAGGCGGCCGACTTGGTCTGCATCAAACCGGCCCGTGTGGGCGGCTACAGCGTCGCCCGTTCACTCATCGAACACGCCAAAGAAAAGGGACTTCGCCCCTACGTTGGTGGCTTTTTCGAGAGCCGACTCGCGCGGACCGTGAATCGAGCACTGGCTGAATCGTTCGTTGCCGAGGCGAGTGACATCGCACCAGCACCGGTGACGAACGCCGAAGGGTGGATTGCGGACGAGACGGGCGTAGGCATCCGGCCGTCGCCCGCACTCATCGACACCTGGGAGCGTCTCTTTTCGGCAGAAACGGACTTAGGCTCGACCTGATGGCGCCGACAACACAACGACAGTTAGAGGCGCTTCAGGGCCGATTGACGAAGGCGAGAGAGAGCTTGCGCGTCCTGCAGGAGCAGGTTTCGGTCTGGAATGATGCCCTCGAAGAGGCAAGAATTCGCTCTCTGGTCTCCGAGACCCCTCAACTTACGGCAGACTATAACGAGTTGTCGAAGCACGTTGTCGTCGCTACGGCTGAAATGCAACGGCGCGCTTCAGAGGTACAAACACTGCTAGACGAGCGCGACGAGTTACTTCGTCGCTGGAATCCAGAGGAGCAAAAATGAATGAGCGCGTGGTCATTGCTGACGATGAGTCAATTATCCGACTCGACTTGAAGGAAATTCTCGAGAGTGCTGGTTATGACGTGGTGGGGGAGGCCGGAAACGGTGACGACGCCCTCGCACTGATCAAGGAGCACCAGCCCGACTTGGCCCTGCTCGACATCAAGATGCCTGGCCTCGATGGCATTGAGGTCGCGCAAGCTATTCAGGGTGGCGCAACGCAGGTCATTCTGCTCACGGCTTTCAGCCAGCGCTCGCTCATCGAGCGTGCCCGCGACGTGGGTGTCTCGGCCTATCTCGTGAAGCCATTCCGCGCCTCCGAAATTCTTCCGAAAATCGCTGGCATTTTGAATCCTCACGCTGAGCCCCTCGAAATGGCCGAGCCGGTCGTTGCCGACGACAAAATCGAGACGCGCGAAATTGTTCAGCGGGCGAAAGAACTCCTGATGCGCGACCGTGGTCTGGACGAACCTGATGCTTTTGAGATGATTCAGCAGCGCGCCATGCGTGATCGTGTGCGGATGCGTGATATTGCCCAGCAAATCCTCCGGGGCGAATTCGTTGGCTGAGGGAACTGACGCTCGTCCGCTCCTGTTGCTGGACGGGATGTCCTTGGCATTTCGAGCGTATTTCGCGCTCTCCACTGACATAGCCACGTCAGCGGGTCTCGTCACGAACGCCCTCCACGGTTTTGCGTCGATGCTGCATTCGCTTATTCGTTCGCAGCAACCTCATTCGCTCGCGGTTGCGTTTGACCTCCCAGGCGGCACCTTTCGTGACGCGATGGTCGACGATTACAAGGGTGGAAGAGCCGAAACGCCCGAGGACCTAGGGCCGCAGTTTGCCCTCATTCGTGGGCTGTGCGAGGCCTTGGGCATCCCGGTCGTCGGGGTAACTGGCTACGAGGCTGACGACGTGCTGGCCACGCTCGCTACGTGGGGTCGCGACGCCGGCCGGCCGGTCGTCATCGTCACCGGTGACCGAGATTCGTTCCAATTGGTTGAAGACCCCTATGTTCGTGTTCTGTACAACCGACGTGGTGTTTCCGACTACTCGCTCTACGACGAAGCCGGTATTTTCGAACGTTGTGGGATCGAATCAAGCCGCTACCCACTGCTCGCCGCCCTCCGAGGCGACACCTCGGACAATTTGCCCGGCGTGCCCGGCGTGGGGGAGAAGACCGCCGCCAAGCTCTGGTCGCAGTACCGCGACTTTGATGACCTCTACCAACACCTCGATGATTTGACGCCAAAATTGCGAGAGAACCTCGCGGCCTTTGAGGCCCGAGCACGCCAAAACCAGAAGGTCATGGAACTCGTTCGCGATGTTCCCCTTGACGTGACCCTCGATGATCTGGTCGTCGGTGGTTGGACCCCGGCGTCGGTCGCGGCCTTTTTTGACCGCTACGAAATGAACGCCATGCGGACGCGTTTCGAGAAACTGATGCGCGAAGGGCTACTCGGCGGCACCCCAACCGAAACAACTGCCACTGCCGAACCGGCGACGCCCACACCGGCTGTCACTCAGCTGACGCGTGTCATGACCATTGGCGAGGCTATTGCCCCCGACGTGGTCGTTCTCGTCCGCGCCGGTCGCATCGCCCTTCTCAATGCCGCTCGCAACGTGGCCTTCATCGGTGACGTTGATGACACTCTTCCGTTTCTGTTCGACGTCAATCTGCGGGGGCACGAACTTAAGGAGTTGTACCGTCGAGCGAGTGACAATGGGATCACGCTTCGGCCACCGACCGACGACACCGCCATTATGGCCTTCTTGGTTGATGCGAGTTCTGGCAAGTACGAACTGGGCGACCTGGCATCACGGTACCTGAACGAGTCACTCACGGTCGCCGCACCCTCGCTGTTCGAAACCTACGACGATGACGCAACCCTGCTGCAACACATCGACGTCGTTCGCCGCTTGCTCACGGTGCTAGAGGGCGACATTCAGCGCTGGGAGTTGTCGCACGTCTACCGAACAATTGAGCTTCCACTTATCGCGGTACTCGGTCGGATGGAATCACGTGGCATCTGTGTCGATGTTGGCCTCCTCAAGGAAATCTGCACGGAATTCACCGCTGAAGCTCAGCGCCTCGATGGTGAAATTCAGGCGGTGGCAGGTCACCCCTTCAAGGTCAACTCGCCAAGTCAACTCGCAGTCGTGCTCTTCGAAGAACTCGGTCTCACGACGGGAAAGAAGAACAAGACGGGCTACTCAACGGACGCCGCCACCCTTGAGGCCATCGAAGACGAGCACCGCATTGTGTCACTCGTGCTTCGCTACCGCGAAGTCGAGAAGCTACGTTCAACGTATGGCGCACCACTGATTGACGCGGTAGCCCCCGATGGTCGTATTCACGCGCGCTTTCAGCAGACCGTTGCTCGCACGGGTCGACTCAGTAGCGACAATCCGAACCTTCACAACATCCCCGTTCGTTCGCTTGAGGGCAAGCGCCTGCGGTACGCCTTCGTTCCCGCGCCGGGCTGGGAGTTTGCCGTCGCCGACTACAACCAGATCGAACTACGAATTTTGGCCCACCTCTCGCACGACCCAGGTCTCTTGGCCTCCTTCGAGGGACACGAGGATGTTCACCGGTCGATCGCGGCATCCGTCTTTGGGGTGCCGACGGGCGAGGTCACCCACGAGCAGCGGGAAACGGCGAAGGCAGTGTCCTACGGATTGGCCTACGGCATGGAGGCATTCGGTCTCTCACGACGACTCGGCATACCGGTGTCGGAAGCCAAGGGAATTATGGAGCGCTACTTCGCGGGATTCCCGTTGCTGCGTCGCTACATGGATGACACCATCGCCCAGATTCGCACCCAGGGTTACTCACGCACCGAATTCGGCCGCATTCGTCCATTCCCTGACCTACTGACGGCCAGCGGACCGGCGAGGGCCGCCGCGGAACGTCAAGCGATGAACGCTGGCATTCAGGGCCTAGCGGCGGACATCTTCAAATCAGCCCTCGTGCGTCTGGACGATGCCCTCCGCGAGGGGGGCTTCGATGCCCGACTCATTCTGCAGGTACACGATGAAGTGGTGGTCGAAGCACCGCCGTCGGAGCGCGACGGCGTCGGGGCGGCAATTGTCGACGCACTGACGAACGTGGCATCGCTCGCTGTTCCCTTGGAAGTGTCGCTTCACTGGGGCAACAACTGGGCGAGTGCTAAGGGATAGCACCAACTGATAGGCTTAAATTCCCGTGTAAACATCGGTTGCACGGGGCCCTATTGCCTAGTGAGCTCCGATGTGGCTGCATGAAAGAATTACCTATGTCGAATGTGCAATTGTCTACCGCCCAGATGGGCACCTTTGACGCCGAGGGCAACTACGTTCCCCGCGTCATTACCGAAGACAACTTGGTTGGTACTGACCTGACCGCTTTGGTTGAGAACTCGGTTCTCGAATTCGAAGACGGCGACCTGGTCACCGGTACCGTGGTCAAGATCGACCACGACGAAGTCCTCCTGGACATCGGCTTCAAGTCCGAAGGTGTTATCCCTTCGCGCGAACTCTCTATCCGCAACGACGTGGACCCCAGTGAGATTGTTTCCATCGGGGAGAAGGTCGAGTGCCTCGTTCTTCAGAAGGAAGACAAGGAAGGTCGCCTCGTCCTTTCGAAGAAGCGCGCTCAGTACGAGAAGGCCTGGGCCAACATTGAAGAGATCAAGAACCGCAACGAAATGGTGCAGGGCACCGTTATCGAAGTGGTCAAGGGTGGTCTCATCGTGGACATTGGTCTGCGCGGCTTCCTGCCCGCATCGCTGGTCGAACTGCGTCGCGTTCGCGAACTGCAGCCCTACATCGGCAAGACCGTCGAGGCCAAGATCATCGAGCTCGACCGCAACCGCAACAACGTGGTCCTGTCGCGTCGTGCCTGGCTCGAAGAGAACCAGAAGGAACAGCGCGGCGACTTCCTCAACAACCTCAAGCCCGGCGAGCGTCGCCACGGTGTCATTTCATCCGTGGTCAACTTCGGTGCCTTCGTGGACCTTGGCGGCATGGACGGACTCATTCACGTCTCCGAACTCAGCTGGAAGCACATTGACCACCCCAACCAGGTCGTTGCCGTTGGTGACGAAGTCGACGTTGAGGTCTTGGACGTTGACTTCTCGAAGGAGCGCATCTCCCTCTCCCTCAAGGCAACCCAGTCCGACCCTTGGCAGGTCTTTGCCGATGGCCACGCCGTCGAGCAGCTGGTCTACGGCCGCGTGACCAAGATGGTGCCCTTCGGTGCCTTCGTTCAGGTCGGTGACGGCATTGAGGGTCTCGTTCACATCTCCGAAATGGCCGCTCACCACGTTGAGTCGCCAGACCAGGTGGTTACGCCCGGTGAAGAGCTGTGGGTCAAGATCATCGAACTCGACACCGCTCGTCGCCGGATCAGCTTGTCCATCAAGCAGGCCGCCGAGGGTGGCGAAGTCTCCGCTGAGTACCTCGAGGCATTCGGTTCACACGCGTACGACACCGAGGGTAACTACATCGGTGGCTTCGAGTACGGCGAATTCACGCCCGAGACTGAAGCACAGGCCGCTTGGGCTGAGTACGCCGCCGAAGTGACGCCGAAGGCTGACGACGACGCTGCCGCCACCGAGGGTGACGAAGCCTAGTTTCGACGCGCAAAATCCCCGCCGGTCTCTCGATCGGCGGGGATTTTGCTTTAACGCGCTCTCGTGCCGTCAGTCGCTACCGTGGAGGGATGATTCGTATTGCAATTGCGGGCGGCATTGGTTCAGGCAAGAGCACTGTTCTTTCCCATCTCGCGGAGAAGGGTTTCTTCACCGTTGATGCGGACGATGTCTCCCGCGCTCTGTACGAACCCGGCCAGGCACTTTTTGGAGCCCTCGTCGACGCGTTCGGCGCTGGCATTCTCGCTGATGGTCGCATCGACCGCGCATTTCTGGCCCGCCTCGTGTTTTCCTCACCCGAAAATTTGGCTCGGCTAAATGCCATTACGCACGGGCCCATCATTGAGGAGATTCGTCGTCGAATTGAAGCGAGTGAGGCCAAAGCAGCCTTCGTTGCCATACCCCTCTACCGCGCGCACCATCGTTCAACTCTGTCACTCGACGAAGCGTGGGGCATACTCGCGTCACCCGAAACGGCGCTTGAGCGTCTCGTAACACTGCGGGGCATGACGCCCGAGGACGCGCAGGCCCGAATTGCCACGCAAGGATCAAATGGGGAGCGTGCGGCACTCTGCGATGTCGTGGTGTGGAACGACCATGGTCCCGGCGAACTCATCACTGCCATTGACGCACTTCTCGCCGAGCGAGGACTCTAAATGTCCCAGTTTCTCGTTGAATCCCCGTTTCGACCGTCGGGCGACCAGCCCCGAGCTATCGCCACGTTGGCCGCTGGTGTCACTGATGGTCTTCGCTACCAGACGCTGGAGGGGATTACCGGCTCAGGTAAGACCGCCACCATTGCGTGGCTCGTCGAACAGGTGCAGCGCCCTACCTTGATTCTCGAACCCAACAAGTCACTCGCGGCTCAGTTAGCCTCGGAGCTCAAGGAAATGCTTCCCTCGAACCGCGTTGAGTTCTTCGTGAGTTACTACGACTACTACCAGCCGGAAGCGTATATTCCTCGCACAGACACGTTCATCGAGAAGGACTCCGCGATTAACGAGGAAATCGACCGACTCCGCCACTCCGCAACGTCATCGCTCCTCATCCACCGCGACACCATTGTGGTGGCCTCGGTGTCGTGCATCTACGGTTTAGGTTCACCAATTGAGTACCGCGAACGTATGTTGCGCCTCGAGAAGGGCATGCTCTTTGACCAACGAGTGCTGCTTCGCCGACTTGTCGAGATGCAGTACAACCGCAACGATCTCGTCCTCGAACGAGGCACCTTTCGCGTTCGCGGCGACACCCTTGAGTTGCAGCCCGCCTATTCCAATGAGGCGGTGCGCGTCTCGTTCTTCGGTGACGAAGTCGAGGAGATTCAGTTCTTCAACCCCGTCACTATGGAGGTCAAGGGCAAGGTAACGGACTTTACATTGTTCGCGGCGTCTCACTATGCCACGGGCGAAGAGACGCTGCACCGGGCGTGCCGAAGTATCGAAGACGAACTGCAGGTCCAGTTAGCGAAGTTTGAGTCGGAAGGGAAGTTGCTCGAGGCCCAGCGACTGCGGATGCGCACCGAGCACGACCTCGAGATGCTCGCCGAGACGGGGGTGTGCGCTGGTGTCGAAAACTACTCCGCACACCTCGACGGACGAAAGCGAGGGGAGCGGCCCTATACCTTGCTGGACTACTTTCCGAGCGACTTCCTCGTCGTCATTGATGAATCCCACGTCGCCGTACCGCAGATTCGCGGTCAACACGCGGGTGACCGTTCGCGCAAAGAGACACTCGTGGAGCACGGGTTCCGCCTACCGAGCGCCCTCGACAACCGGCCACTTAACTTCGATGAATTTATGGAGTTGGTGCCACAGATGGTCTTCGTCTCGGCGACACCAGGACCATTCGAAATCGAGCACAGCGATCAAATCGCCGAGCAAGTCATCCGACCAACGGGTCTGCTGGACCCCATCATCACGGTGGTGCCAACCAAGAATCAGATTGATGACCTTCGGAGCCGCCTCGACACGGTGATCGCCCGCCAGGAGCGCGCCATCATCACCACCTTGACCAAGCGCATGTCCGAGGACTTGACCAATTACCTCGTCCGTGCGGGCTACCGCGTCCAGTACTTGCACAGTGACATCGACACCATTCAACGAATTGAGATTCTCCGCTCGCTACGACTAGGTGAATTCGACATTCTGGTCGGCATCAACTTGCTCCGTGAGGGTCTCGACTTGCCGGAGGTCTCCCTCGTCGCCATTCTCGACGCCGACAAGGAAGGATTCCTCCGCTCTCGCAGTGCGTTGATTCAGACCATTGGTCGCGCCGCCCGCAACGCCAACGGTGAAGCGGTGCTCTACGCCGACAAAATCACCGACTCGATGCGCGACGCCATCTCCGTTACCGAGCGTCGACGAGTTGCGCAGATCGCGTACAACGAAGAGCGCGGCATTATCCCGACCACGGTGACCAAGAATGTGGCGGACATTCTGGGCAGACTGCGCTCGGAAAGCGCACCAGAGCCTTCAAACAAAGTCCACGGCATCTCATCGCTGGAGACCCTTGCCTCAGACGACCTGGCGATCGAGATTGGTCGCGTCGAGGACGCCATGCTGGCCGCCGCTCGAGACCTTCGTTTCGAGGAAGCAGCCGCTTTGCGCGATTACCTCCACACCCTGCAGTTGCAGGGCCTGAACGTCGACGACCTCCGTCAAACGTTCGACGCCTAGCCGGTAGATTTGCTCCATGGCGTCGTCAACGATTCGAGTTCAGGGCGCCCGCGTCCACAACCTAAAAAATCTCTCCATTGAGATTCCCCGGGACAAACTGGTGGTCTTTACTGGTCTTTCCGGTTCGGGAAAGTCGTCACTCGCCTTTGACACGATCTACGCCGAGGGGCAGCGCCGCTACGTCGAAAGCCTGTCAGCGTACGCGCGGCAATTCCTAGGGCAGATGGAAAAGCCCGATGTCGAGTTCATTGAAGGCTTGTCACCGGCCATTTCGATTGACCAGAAGACCGCATCGCGGAACCCTCGCTCAACGGTCGGCACCATCACTGAAATCCACGACTACCTGCGACTCCTTTTCGCCCGCATCGGCGTCGTCCACTGCCACCAGTGCGGCAAGCCAGTTTCGAAGCAGACACCTCAGCAAATTGTTGACCACGTCATCGCCATGGAGGATGCTGGTCGCTTCCTGGTACTGGCCACCGTCGTCGAGGGCCGAAAGGGTGAGTATTCCACCCTGCTCAACGAACTCGCTGGACAAGGATTCTCTCGCGTGCGCGTCGACGGCACGCTCTATGACCTCGCCGACCGTGAGACCATCGACCTCGCCCGCTACGAACAACACACGATTGACGTGGTGCTCGACCGACTGACGACCAAGAGCGTTAATCGTCAGCGCCTCACCGAGTCGGTTGAAGCGGCGCTCAAGTTGACCAAGGGTCTCGTGTCGTTCCTTTTCGTTGACGCCGATGAACAGATCACCTTCTCCGAAAAAATGGCTTGTTCGGACTGTGGCATCAGCTTCACCGAAATCGTGCCCCGGGACTTCTCCTTCAACTCGCCCTACGGTGC
>DAIPLC010000118.1:0-4700 GCA_036769405.1 Acidimicrobiales bacterium | reverse complement strand
TTCTTCGAAATGACGACCCCCGCCGACCGCCCCTATGGCGCGAGTGGGCTGGGCTCTAAGTACCGAGGGCAACGTGGCCCGACACCTAGCCGCTACTACGAAAACTTCAACAAGTAGCCGTCGCCGGCACGAGGGGGGAGCGTAATGCTCGTTCGTGTTCTCATTGGCTTCTTCGTCACTGCAATTGCCTTCGGCAT
This sequence comes from Acidimicrobiales bacterium, assembly GCA_036769405.1. Lineage (GTDB taxonomy): Bacteria > Actinomycetota > Acidimicrobiia > Acidimicrobiales > RAAP-2 > RAAP-2. The sequence goes on along the minus strand of DAIPLC010000118.1, from coordinate 4,503 downwards.
TGCTGGGCGCCGGTTCTTTTGGCTCTACCGCCTCATCCGCTCGGGCCAGCCAGACGATCGTCGCTGGCAGGGTGTGCGCCGCACGGCGGAGGCTGAAGTGGTGGAAGTGGCTGGTCAGCGCAAACTACTTCGCTGGACCATTCCCGGACTCGCCCACCTCTTTACGATGTGGGGATTTATCGTCCTGCTGACCACGGTCATCGAAGCCTATGGTGCTCTCTTTTCGCCGACCTTTCACCTGCCGCTGATTGGTCAGAGTAACTGGCTCGCCCTGACGGAGGACTTCTTCGCTACGGCCGTTGCCGTGTCACTCGTGGTGTTCAGCATCATCCGATTGGTCCAGGCGCCCGCGCGACGCGACCGAGCGAGTCGCTTCTACGGTTCCCACACCGGGGCCGCGTGGGCGGTGCTGGGCATGATCGGGGCCGTGGTGGTCACGCTCGTTGTCTACCGTGGCGCGCAGATAAACACGGGCCACTTTCCCTTCTCGAAGGTCGGCTACTCGGGCGATGCCGCCGGTCACCTCACCCTCGTCCAGGTCCATCAACTGCAGGCCTCACCCTGGGCCTTTGCATCACAGTGGATCGCTCACCTGCTGGGGCCACTCGGCGTCGGCGCCAATAACGCCCTCGAGACCATCTTCGTCCTCGCCAACGTGGCCGTGATTGCCGGCTTCATGGTGTTCATTGCTTACTCTAAGCACCTCCACATTTTCTTAGCTCCACTCAACATCGCCTTCGCCCGGCGCCCGCGCGCCCTCGGCGCCCTCGACAAGACCCCGTCCATGGACATGGAGACGGTCACCGAGGACACCGTGTTCGGCGTGGGGCGAGTCGAAGACTTTACGTGGAAGCAGATGCTCGACTTCTCCACCTGCACCGAATGCGGACGGTGCCAGTCGGTTTGTCCGGCTTGGACGACGGGCAAGCCTCTCAGTCCGAAACTTCTCATCATGGGATTGCGCGACACGATGTTCGCGTCGGCCGACCGACTCTTGTCGGGCGAGGCCGGTGACGCCCCAACGCTGGTGCCAACGGTTATTGATCCCGATGTGCTCTGGTCCTGCACAACGTGTGGGGCCTGCGTCGAGGAGTGTCCAGTGGACATTGAACACGTCGACACCATTCTCGATATGCGGCGCTACGAAGTGCTGATGGAATCACGCTTCCCCTCCGAAGCCGGACTTATGCTGCGCAATCTTGAGAACCAGGGCGACCCGTGGGGAATGGGAAAGTCCAAGCGCCTCGAGTGGCTAACCGCGCTGGATTTCGAGGTACCGGTCTTCGAAAATGAGATCCCCGAGGACGTGGAGTACCTCTACTGGATCGGGTGCGCCGGCGCCCTCGACGAGCGGGGTCGCGGTCAGGTTGTCTCGACTGCCCGCGTGCTTCACCGCGCCGGTATTTCCTTCGGTATCCTCGGTCCGCGCGAAACCTGCAGTGGTGACCCGGCCCGACGATTGGGCAACGAGTACTTGTTCCAGGAGTTGGCTTCCACCAACATCGCTACCTTGCAGTCCGCCAAAGCCCGCAAGATTGTTGCGAGCTGTGCGCACTGCTTTAACACCATCAAGAATGAGTACCCGGCGCTCGGCGGCAACTTTGAGGTAATCCATCACTCTGAACTCCTCAATGATTTGGTGACCAGTGGGCGGGTAGGTCTTGGTAAGTCGGGTGACGTCGTGACCTACCACGACCCTTGTTACCTCGGTCGGCACAACCGCGTCTTCGAGGAGCCGCGGACCGCGGTAGCGGCGGTTAGTGGCACGGTTGTCGAGATGGACCGGAGTCGCGAGAAAAGCTTCTGTTGTGGCGCTGGCGGAGCACGTCTCTGGATGGAAGAGTCCATTGGTACTCGGGTCAACGCGAACCGCGTTGATGAGGCTCTCGCCACGGGGGCCAACGTGGTGGCCGCGGCCTGTCCGTTTTGCATCATCATGCTCGATGATGGCGTGAAGGCGCAGGGACGTGGTGCCGATGTCGAAGTACTGGACATCGCGCAGGTCATCGAGCGTTCGTTCCTGTAACCGAATTCACATCGCCGAAACATTCCGCTAACAGTGGCGAAACGCTCACTTGGCAAGGTGGTGTCATCGATCGAGGCCAGCGTTGCCCTCCTGTAGTGAAAAGGAGCGTCCGTGCTGTACGCCGCGACAAATATCCCCTATCCAGGTTGGCTGAATCCCGCTGACAACACCTGGCAACTCGTATCGGCCACGTTGGTCGGTCTCATGAGTTTGCCTGGCCTCGCCGTGCTCTACGGTGGCCTCGTCCGCAAGAAGTGGATTGTCAACACCATGTTGATGTGCTTCACCGGCTTCTCGCTCACGCTCGTGGTGTGGATGCTCTGGGGCTACAACATGGCCTTCGGCACCTTCTCGCACTTTGGTGCCGACGGCTCCTTCTGGAGTGGCTTCGTTGGTCACTTCGCCCCACTGACCTCAGCCTTCTCCGAGCAGGGTCAGGCCGTGTCGGGTGCCAACACGCTCATCCCCTTCCACTTCCCGACCGCGACGTTGGCGTACTTCCAGTTCGTCTTCGCGGCCATTACCCCGCTGCTGTTCCTCGGTGGTCTGGTTGGTCGCTTGAAGTTCAAGGCCTGGCTGTTGATCGTGCCGATGTGGATCACCATGATCTACTGCATCAACGCCTGTCTGCTCTGGGGCGGCGGCTTCTTCGCCCAAAAGGGTGCCGTGGACTTCTCTGGTGGCTACGTCATTCACTTGAGTGCCGGAGTCGCGGCCTTCGTTGGTGCCGCCATCGTTGGCCCCCGCCGCTGGCAGGACCGAGAGAACGCCTTCCCGAGCAACTTGATGATGGTGGCCATTGGTATCGGCATCATCTGGTTGGGCTGGAACGGCTTCAACGGTGGTGACCCCTTCTACGCCGGGGCCGACGCCGCCGCGGCGGTGCTGAACACCAACGTCGCGACCGCGGTTGGTCTCCTGACCTGGCTGTTCATGGACATGTTCTTGTCGAAGCAGAAGAAGGCCACCTTCCTCGGCGCCCTGAACGGCATCCTGTGCGGTTTGGTGAGCATCACGCCATCAGCTGGTTGGGTCAATGGCCTCGGCGCCATGGCCGTAGGCTTCGTCGCTACCTTCGTGGTGTGGTTCGCCTGGAACTACCTGTCGCGCATCAAGCCCTTCAGCAAGGTCGACGACGCCATGGGCGTCATCTACACCCACGGTATCGCCGGACTTATCGGTGGTCTGTTGGTCGGTATTTTGGCCGACCCGAAGATGATCGAATACGGGGTACAGGGCAAGATCTACGACGCCGCCGGTTCCTTCTCGGTCGGTGGGTGGTTCTACAACGGCCACTCCTTCCACCAACTCTGGGAGCAGACGATCGCGGCCGCCTGGATTATTGGCTACACCGCTGTCGGTACCACGATTATCTTCTACATCGTGAAGGCACTCGTGGGACTTCGTGAAGATGACGAGACGTTGGCCATCGGTGACATCGCTATCCACGAGGAAGAAGCCTTCCCCGAGCCCACCTTCGGTGAGCCGGTCTTGACCCCTAGCCACACCCACTCGGACAACAAGTAAGGATCGATCATGAAATTAGTTTCCGCTGTTATCAAGCCCTTCAAGCTCGACGAAGTCAAGGTGGCCGTGCGCGAAGTAGGCGTCACCGGTATGACGGTGTCCCAGGTCCGTGGCTTCGGTCGCACCGGTGGTCACATCGAGATCTACCGCGGCAAGGAGTACGAGTTCGACTTTGTCGACAAGCTCAAGGTCGAAATCGTCACGACCGACGAGATGGCCGACGCCGTCGTCGACGCCGTCTCGCACGCCGCCCGCACCGAGACGGTTGGTGACGGCATGGCCTGGGTCACCGACATCGAACACGTCGTGCGCCTGCGCACCGATGAACGAGGACCGAAGGCGGTCTAACACCCCCCGTTGTTCCCCCCAGCTCCACGACGACGGCGCCCTGACTCATCAGGGCGCCGTCGTCGCGCGCGCGGACCACTGCAGCAGCGGGGCCGGCTCACCGCGACCTCGGTTCGGTGAGAGTGGTGCGAGGAAGGGTCGAATCCGGTAGTTTTGAAGGCTGACCCCAGAAGAAAAGGCCCTGCGTGACACTGTTTCCCGTTCGTAAGAAATCAGTCGCTCTCAGCGTGACGTTCGCTCTTCTCGTCGGTGCGGTATTGCCGACGGCCGTCGTGTCGGCCGGTCCGCCGTCAAACGTCGTGACGGCCGGCTACTCGTCATTGCGCACGAACTGGGATGCCAACGAACCACTGTTGACGCCCGCGGCAGTGGTCGCACCGACCTTTGGCCAGCAGTTCGCCACTCAACTCGACGGCGCAATCTATGGACAGCCGCTGGTCTTCAACGGCATGGTTGTCGTGACGACCGAAAAGGCCATCACCTACGGTATCGATGCCACGTCCGGCGCCATTGTGTGGCAGCACGCGTGGGGCACGTTGTTTGATGGGGCGACGCAGTGGGGGTCACCATTCCAGGCGGCGACTATTGGTTGTGAGGATCTC
>DAIPLC010000004.1:0-20145 GCA_036769405.1 Acidimicrobiales bacterium | reverse complement strand
AGTACCCTTTCGACGTGCTTATTGGCTCGGTGCACTGGCTGGGGTCGTGGCAGTTCGATGATCTCGACAATGCCGAGCAGATGGCCGAATGGGAGATCCGTGACGTCGCGACAGTGTGGGCCGCCTACGCCGAGGCCTTCGACGGGCTTACGAGTAGTGGTGTCGTCGACGTTGTCGCCCACCCCGACGTCATCAAGGTGGCCGGCCACCGTCCGTCGAGCATCACTGCCTACTGGGACCAGATGGCCGCGAGTGCCGCTGCCGCGAACGTCGCGGTGGAGTGCTCGTCAGCGGGCTGGTTTAAGCCCGTGGGGGAGCAGTATCCCGAAGGGGGGCTGCTCGACCGCTTCGCCGCCGCGGGACTCGCCTTCACCACCGCCAGTGACGCCCACCGTCACGAACGGGTCGGGGCGCGAAATGCCGATCTCGTGACCCTGCTGCGCGAGCGCGGCATTACTGAACTGGCGAGCTTCGAGGCGCGCCAGCGCATCATGGTGCCGCTCAGTCAGTAGTCGGGATCTGCAGCTCGACGGTAATACCGAGCCGCGCCAAGAGGCCCATGCCCATGACGGCACCCTCGCAACCCAGTGACTCGAGCGCCGCGAGATCGTCCTCGTCGCGCACGCCACCGGCGGCGACCACCGGGATGCCACTCGCGCAGACCGTGCGGTAGAGGTCGAGGTCGGGCCCCTTCATCATGCCGTCACGGGCAATGGCCGTGACGTGCAGGCGGTGTACGCCTGCGGCCACGCAACGCTCGAGGGCGGCGTCGAGGGTGAGGGCACTGTCCTGGCGCCACCCTCGCACCGCCACAGTGCCACCACGAATGTCGAGTGCGACGACCAGTCGCTCCCCGAGGGCGTCATTGAAAGTGGTGAGGCCCTCTTCGGCCTCCCAGACGGCAGTGCCCATGATGATGCGCGCTACCCCGCTCGCCAGGATCGTGTGGGCGTCGTCGAGTGAACGAATGCCGCCGGAAAACTGAATGGGCGTCGTACCGGCGAGGGCCACAACGCGCTCCGCCATGGCCGGACGCACGGCACCCGACCGGGCGGCCTCTAGGTCGACCACGTGAACGAGTGGTGGGTTCGTGGTGAGGACGTGCCCCAAGAAGGTGTCGATGTTCTCGCGGAAGAGCACGCGATCGTAGTCGCCTTGTTGAAGGCGGACGGCGTCGTGGCCGAGGAGGTCGAGAGCGGGGATGAGTTGCATAGCAGCGTGTTAGTACGTTAGCATGATGAAATGAACAGCGAACGCTTCGACCACCAGTTCTCCGAACTCGTGAACGCCTTCGTGGCCATAACGACGCCTGAGGCCATGGTCGCCTTTCTCCACGACCTCTGCACCACGGCCGAGCTCGGGGCAATGGCCCAACGTTTTGAAGTGGCCGGTCTCGTTCGCGAAGGCATCTCCTACCAAGAGATTTCTCGCCTCACGGGAGCCTCCACCGCCACCGTTACTCGCGTCGCCCACGCCCTGAAGTACGGCGAAGGTGGCTACGGCACCGTCTTGAACGAGGAGTTCTCATGACCCAACGACTTAATCTCGCTCTTCCCTCGAAGGGTCGTTTGCGCGAGCCGTCGTGGACGCTGCTGGAAGCGACTGGTGTCGAGCCTCTCGCCCCGGGCGAGCGCGTATTGCAGTCGACCTGTCGCAACGCCGACATCGACTTACTGTTCCTCCGGGCCGACGACGTGCCCGAGTATGTGCAAGATGGTGTCGTTGACTGCGGCATCACGGGCCTCGACCTCGTGCAGGAGCACAACTTTGACGTCGACGTTCTTCTCGAACTCGGTTACGGGCGCTGCTCACTGCAGGCCGCGGTGTCTCTCGAGGACGCCGCGACCTCACTTGATGATCTCAACGGCCGACGCATTGCGACGTCGCACCCCAATCTGACCAGGCGGCTGCTCGAAGAGCGCGGCATTACCGCGTCGATTGTTCGCATTAGTGGGTCGGTGGAGATTGCTCCGCGACTAGGCCTCGCTGACGCCATCGTGGACCTCGTATCCACGGGCTCGACGCTGCGCACCAACGGACTGCGCTCACTCGGGGTCCTCTTCGAGAGTCAGGCCGTCCTCGTCGGTCGCCGCGACGCACAAGCGAGTGACTCGCGCCAGGTGCTGACGACGTTGCTCGGCTCGGTGCTGCGCGCTCGTTCGAGTCGGTACCTACTTATGAACGTACGTACCAGTGAGCTTGAAGCCGTGACAGCCGTGTTGCCCGCGGCGGGGTCACCGACGATTGTCCCGTTGGCGACGGAGGGTCTCGTCGCGATTCACGCCCTCGTCCCCGCGAGCGACGTCTGGTCGCTGCTGCCAAAACTGCAAGCCTGCGGAGCTACCGCAATCTTGACCTTGCCCGTAGAGAGGTTGTTGTCATGACAAATGAATTTGAACAGTCGATCGCCGACATCATCGCTGACGTCCGTCGTCGTGGTGACGTCGCCGTCGCCGAGTGGTCCCGTCGCTTCGACGGCACCACGAGTGAGCTCCCCGAACGGGCGAAGCCCTACGGTGACGTGCCGACCGCGGCGATTTTGGCCGCCGCCGAGAATGTCCGCACCTGGCACGCCGCGCAGCGCCCCGCTGACCTCATGCTCGAGGTCACGCCGGGCGTGACGCTGGAGCGACGGTGGACGCCGCTGCGCTCCGTTGGTCTCTACGTTCCGAAGAACCTCGTTTCGTCACTCATCATGTCAGGCATTCCCGCGCAGGTAGCTGGTGTCGAGCGCATTGTGGTCTGCACGCCACCGAGCGGCGCCGGCCTCGTGGCCGCGGCCGCCGCGCTGCTCGGCATTGACGAAGTGTGGGCCATCGGCGGGGCCCAGGCCATCGCCGCCATGGCCTACGGCACGGATTCGATTCGGCCAGTAGACAAGATCTTCGGGCCGGGTTCGGCCGCGGTGAACGTCGCCAAGCTCATCGTGAGTCGTGACGTCGCTATCGACCTGCCGGCCGGTCCCAGTGAGATCGTGGTGGCGGCCGACCTCGGTTTCGACGAGACCATCATCCAACAGGAGATCGCGGCGCAGATGGAACACGGTCCTGATTCGCGGGGATTTGTCGTGCGGGTTGGTAACGACCTCGACGCGGCCCTCGCCGAAATTGAGGGCTACGCTGCTGAGCACGTGGCCCTGCTGGGCGAGCGGGCGGAATCGTTGGCCCCACGCATTCGTAACGCGGGGGCCGTCTTCGTCGGTCCCTACGCGCCCGTTCCGGCCGGTGACTACGCCACCGGTGGCAACCACGTTCTGCCAACTGGCGGGTGGTCACGTTCCACGGGTGGACTCGGCTTGGAGGGTTTCATGAAGACGGTGACCGTCCAGCGCGTGTCCAAAGAAGGACTCGAGCAACTGGCTCCCACCATCGAGGCTCTGGCCGAGGTTGAGGGAATGGCTGCGCACAAGGCAACGGCCCGTCGATGAGTCGCCCCACGCCACTCGAGGCCTACCAGTGGCCCACCTCAACACCCGACTTGGCCGAACGACTGGGCCTCAACGTCAGTGAGATTCTGCGATTCGACGGCAACACCCCGGCACAGCCACCCGTCACCGCCCGTCCCGCGGCGGTGGCGAAAGCTCTCGCTGACATCAACGACTACGACCGTGGTCGCTACGAACCACTGCGCGCGGCTATTGCCGACCTGCACGGCGTAGGTATTGAGCAGGTCTGCCTCGGCGCGGGCAGCGACGAGTTCATCGTGCTCCTGGCCGCCATGTACGCGGCGGGTGGCACGGTTGCCACGGTGCCCGCCGACTCGTACTCAATGTACCGATTCGCCGCCGGCATGGCCGGGGCCACGCTCACCGACGACGTCGCCAACGCCGACCTCGTCTTCGTCTGTCGTCCGAACAACCCCACGGGGGAGTTACCCGAGATCCCGCAAGGAATTCGTGGTCAGCTGGTGCTCGACGAGGCCTACGCCCAGTACGCGGGCATCGACGGCACGCCGTACATCAACGACGGTGCCATTGTGCTGCGCACCTTCTCGAAGGCCTACGGTCTGGCCGGCGCTCGCGTGGGGTACGCCCTCGCGTCGGCGGAAACTGCGGCGGTGATTCACGCCCGCCAGGCTCCGCTGTCGGTCTCGGGACCGTCGGCCGCTCTGGCGCTCGCCGCCGTCACGACCCCGCTCGACGTCACGGCCCAGAACGCGGAACGCGATCGCGTCGCGGCGGCACTGACCGCGATGAACCTCGTGCCGCTGCCCTCTCACGCCAACTTCCTGTTCATCCCGATGGAGAATCCGCAGGAGATCGTTGACCGCCTCTTGCCTTACGGCATCATGCTCCGGGCCTACCAGGCCGGTTTGCGTATTTCAATTCGCGACGAGGTCGATGACGACCGCATGCTCGAGTGCTTGCGCGCCGAACTCTTCGGTGAACCCCTGACGCCGGGCTATCGCTTGTTCCGTCGGGCCACCGCCGAAACAACCCTTTCTTGTCGCCTGCGCATCCCAGGACAGGGTCGCGTCTACATCAACACCGGTGAGGGCTTCTACGACCACATGCTCCAGCAGCTGGCCTTTCACGGGGGACTCGACCTGCGCATGGAGGGTCACGGCGACCTCGAGACGGGCGATCACCACCTCGTCGAAGACACCTTCCGCACCTTCGGTGAGGCCCTCGACCAGACCCTCGGCGCGCGCGTCGGTCTCGCTCGCTACGGCGAGTCTCGGGTACCGATGGATGAGGCTCTGGCCCACGCCGTGGTTGACCTGTCTGGTCGGGCCAAGGCCACCCTCTCCATCACGCCCGACCCCGGTATGGCGGCCCACGCGTTGGAATCGTTGGCCCAGACGGCTCGTATCACGCTGCACGTGACGGCCACGGGTGAGAATGCCCACCACGTCGCCGAGGCGGCCTTCAAGGCGGTCGGTCGTGCGATGCGACAGGCCCTCGTCAAGAGTGAGACCACAGTGCAGTCCACTAAGGGCTCGCTGTGAGTAACGTCATTGTTGTTGACTACGGCGCCGGTAACACGCGCTCGGTGCGCGCCGCGCTGACCACGCTGGGCCACACCAGCGAGGTCAGTGCCGACCCGACCGCCATTACCGAAGCCCCCTTCGTGGTGCTGCCCGGCGTGGGTGCGGCTCGGCAGGCCATGGAGCACCTCAATGAAACCGGCGCCGCTAACGCCCTGCGCGCGCGTGTGTCCGCGGGCCAACCAGTTCTTGGTATCTGCCTTGGTATGCAGTTGGCCCTCGAGGCCAGCCAAGAAGATGGCGGTGTCAAGGGTCTGGGTATCGTCGAAGGCTTCGTCGTCCGACTCGACGCCCCACGCATTCCGCGATTGGGCTGGGCTGATGTTGAGCCCTGGCAGCAGTCCTTCTATTTCGCTCACTCGTACGTGGCTGAATCGACCTACAGCGTGGCCACCTCCGAGGGCCTCTGCGCCGCGGTCGAGAAGGGCTCGTTCCTCGGCGTGCAGTTTCACCCTGAAAAAAGTGGAGGCGCCGGTTTGGCGTTTTTGGAACAATGCCTCTCCCGCGCCTAATCCCCTGCCTCGATGTCGCCAATGGCCGCGTGGTCAAGGGCATTCAGTTTGAACAGCTGCGCGACGTCGGTGATCCCGTAGCCCTGGCCCAGGCCTACAGCGATGGCGGAGCCGACGAACTCGTATTCCTCGACATCACGGCCACGCCGTCAGGGGCAGCCACGATGGTGGACGTGGTGCGTCGGGTAGCCGACGTAGTTACCATTCCCTTCACTGTGGGTGGGGGCATTCGCAGTGTGGAGGACGCGGCCCGCATCATTGAAAGTGGTGCTGACCGAGTGGCGCTCAACTCCGCGGCCTTGGCCAAGCCGGACTTGATCTCGGCCGTGGCCGCACGATTCGGCTCACAGGCCGTGGTGGTCTCAATTGATGCCAAGGACGACGTGGTCTACTCCCACGGGGGCCGCACACCGACCGAATTTCGCACCGTGCCGTGGGCCGTTGAAGTAGCCGCCCGCGGGGCGGGGGAGATCCTCTTGACCAGTATCAATCGTGACGGGGGGCGCCAGGGCTACGACCTGACTCTCATCACCCAGGTGCGTGACGCCGTCGACATCGCCGTGATCGCCTCGGGTGGGGCCGGCAGTGCCGCGGACGTCGTCGACGCCCTGCGCGTGACCGACGCCGCACTCGTCGCCTCAATCCTTCACGACGATCCCGCCAGCATCGTCGACCTGCGTGCCACGCTGCGGGCGGCCGGGATTGCGCTGCGATCGGTGGTGGCCCGATGAGTGAACTTCGCGCGGCCATTGTCGTTGACGACACCACCGACCGGGTTTTGATGTTGGGGTGGATGGATGATGAAGCCCTTGCCACGACGCAAGAAACGGGACTGGTGACCTTCTTTTCTCGTTCGCGCCAGCAGCAGTGGACGAAGGGGGAGACCTCGGGCAACTTCTTGCACGTCGTGGAGATTCGCCCCGACTGCGATGACGACGCCATGGTGATTCGGGCCCACGCCGACGGCCCGACGTGCCACGACGGCTCGACCTCGTGCTTCACGCCCTGGTTGTGGCGGACGATTCTGCAACGTCAGACCGCCGGTGAGAGCGACTCCTACGTCGTCCGCTCACTCGAACGTGGTATCGCCTACGTCGCCCAGAAGGTGGGGGAGGAGGCCACCGAGGTGGTGGTAGCGGCCCTCGCCGAGTCCGACGAGCGGCTGATTTCGGAAGCGGCCGACCTCTGGTTCCACCTTCTGCTCGTCCTGCGCAGTCGGGGCCTCGACATCGCCGACGTGGAAGATGAGCTGCTTCGTCGTAATCGTGCCCCACGACGTGAGGCGACCTCGTAACATTCGTGGCGTAGACCATGGAGGTTGGGTGTGAGTACCGTCTTTGAAATTGCCGAAGAGCGCACCAGGCTCTCGGCCCCCGCCACCGATCACATCCTGCGCCTGACCGCGTCATGGTCGCTGTTGGCCGACCTCTCCTTCTCCGACATGGTGCTCCTCGTGCCCGACCGCGACGGGGAGCACTTTGTCGTGCTGGGGCAAGTGCGGCCGAACAATCGCTCGACGCTGATTGCCGAGGACGTCTTAGGGAGCGCGCAGTCAATGGAGACCTGGTCCGTCGCCCGCCAAGCGCTGGACTCGGGTGAACGGGTCGTGGGCAGTGTGTCCCTCAACGAAGCCGGCGAGCTGGCGGTGTGGTGCATCCCGGTGCGGTTTGACGGCAAGGTCATTGGCGTACTCGTGCGCCTCCAGGGACAACTCCGCGGACCGGCCTCACTCTATGAGCAGGTCTATCTCTCGATTTTTGACCGACTCTGCACCATGGTCTCGGACGCTACGTTCCCCTTTCGCGAAGACACCGTGGCCGGTCCGGGTATGCCCCGCGTCGGTGACGGCATTATTTTGCTCAACGGCCTCGGCCAGATCGAGTTCGCCACACCCAACGCGACCAATGCCCTGCACCGCCTCGGCCTCTACAGCTCCTTTGAGGGGCTGACCTTTGGTGATCTCGGTATCAGCATCCGCGTAGTAGAACGGGCGCTCGAATACGGCATTCCCGCGATGGAGGACGTCGACGGTGGTCGGGACGTCTCCATCACCTTCCACTGCGTACCGCTCTTTAATCACGGCCTCGTGACGGGTGTGGTGATTTTGCTCCGTGACGTCTCCGACGTCCGGCAACTTAATCGCATGGTGCTCAATAAAGAAGCAGCCGTTCGCGAGGTCCACCACCGAGTGAAGAACAACCTGCAGACGATCTCCTCGCTCCTTCGGCTGCAGGGGCGTCGGACTGATCAGTCCGAAACGCGGATTGCCCTCCAGGAAGCGGAGCGTCGGGTTCGCTCGATTGCGGTGGTCCACGAGGTGCTGTCACGTGAACCGGGTGAAGAAGTCGACTTCGACCAGATCACCCAGTCGATCGTCGAACTGGTGGAGGACACCGTCCTGGCGCTACACCCGATTGAAATTGTCGTCAATGGCGGGCTCGGTACCTTGTCGAGTGAACTAGCGACACCGTTCGCCCTGGCGTTGACTGAACTGCTCACCAACGCCGTGGAGCATGGCTTCATCGGTTTCGGTGGGGCGGCGAATGATCACGTGGGCGTCGTGACCCTCAACCTCTGGTTGGAAGACGAGATGGCCGTCGCCCAGATTCGCGACAACGGTCGCGGACTCGACCCCTCGTTTTCCCTGGAAACGGCGACGAGTCTCGGCCTCTCCATTGTCCGCGACCTCGTGCGAAGCCAACTGGGTGGGGAAATCCGCATGTCGACAGTTCCCTACGCCGATGGCGGAGGCACTGAGGTACTGGTGCGCGTCCCGACGGGCCGCGATCGCTAGTTAGAGCTGGGCGCGACGGCGAGCGGCGAGCCACTGCTTACGCAGCTTGCGACGCTCATCCTCGGTCGTGCCACCCCAGACGCCCGACTCCTGGTTGGTCGCCAGAGCGAACTCGAGGCACGCCTTCTGGGCTTCGCAGGTAGTGCAGACGCGCTTGGCAGACTCAATCTGGTCCGTCGCCATACCCGTGGTACCCACGGGGAAGAAGAGCTCAGGTTCGGTGTCCCGACAGGCCGCCACTGAGCGCCAGTCGGAGTCGTCCCAGGCATGGGTACGGTTCCACATAAGTGACATAGGTAATCCTTCAGAAATGAAAATTTTTCATATACCAAGCGGTGATATGACCCAGTGGCAGGAATTTAATTCTAGGGAACGGTGAGTTCAATTACAAGGGGTACTTTCGAATTTGAACTACACCGGTGTGAGCGCGCCGAAGCCGTCGCTCTAGATTGTGACGGTGCACATTGTCGTTTGCGTAAAACAAATTCCTGATCCCTCCGCACCCGCCTCGCTGACCGGCGACTTTCGCTTGGACCGCAGTGGCAAGGTGCTCCTTGACGAAGCCGACACCTACGGCGTCGAGTTGGCCCTCCAGGTCCGCGAGGCCAACCCCGAGAGTCGGGTGACGCTGATCTCAATGGGGGATGCCACCGACGTCTCGGGGCTGCGCAGCGCCCTGGCGATGGGTGCCGACGCCGCCGTGATTGTCGCCGACCCCGCGTTGGCGGGCGCCGACAGTTTGACCACGGCGAAGGTCCTCGCCGCGGTGACCAAGGAACTCGGGGCCGATCTCGTCCTCGCCGCTACCGAGTCATCCGATGGCTACACCGGCACCCTGCCCGCCCAACTGGCTGAGCTCCTGGGTCTTCCGTCGTTGACGTTCGCCAAGGCCGTCCGCGTCGACGCCACCACGGTCACCATTGACCGCCAGAGCGACGCGGGCTACGACGTTGTCACCAGTTCGCTACCGGCTCTCGTCACGGTGACCGCCGGTGCCGTCGAACCGCGCTACGCCAACTTCAAGGGCATTATGGCCGCCAAATCCAAGCCCGTTGACGTCAAGACGCTTGCGGACCTCGGACTCAGCGACCTCGCCGGTTCGTGGGGTCAGGCCGTAGTGTCCGTCACCGATGCGCCGCAGCGTCAGTCCGGTACCGCGCTCGTTGACGACGGCTCGGGCGCGCAGGCGCTCGTTGACTACTTCACATCAATCAAGGTCTTGTAGGAGTTCGTATGAGTGCATTGTCATGGTGGATTGTGGCCGAACCGAGCGCTGATGGCTTCAGTGCCGGTACCTACGAACTCGTCAGTGAGGCCGCCCGTCAGGGTGGCGATGTCACGGTGGTGACGTGGGGAGAGACGAGTGACGAGACCGTGGGTACGGCCGGACGGTTCGGCGCCCAGTCGGTGCTGCAGTTGGAGGTCCCGACCGATGTCGTACCCGGCGCGCCGGTGGCTGCCGCCCTCGCGGCCTTGTGTGAGGCTCGTCATCCCAACGTCGTGCTCTTCTCGTCGTCCTACGACGGACGTGACATTGCCGGTCGCCTTTCCGCCCGTTTGGACCGCCCGGTACTGACCAACGTCACGGCCATCGCTTCCGATGATGGGGTGGTGACCGAGCACCAGATCTTCGGTGGTACCAAGATTGCCCGCGCCCGAGTCACGACTGACGGCGTTGCCCTCGTGGTCGTTCGGCCGAAGTCCTTCGTGGCCGAGGAGTACCCCCGCACCGCAACGCTCGAGCGCGTTGCTGCGGTTTCTTCAACGGTGGCGCCCGTGGTGATTACCTCGTCCCACGTGGATGAGCGCACCGGCCCCGCTCTGGCCGATGCCGACGTCGTCGTGGCGGGCGGACGCGGTCTCGGGTCCGCTGAGGCCTTCGCGGCGGTGGCGGAGCTCGCCTCACAACTTGGTGGAGCCCCCGCGGCCAGTCGCGCCATTGTTGACGCCGGATGGGTCCCCTACGCCTACCAAGTGGGTCAGACCGGTCAGACGGTTAAGCCCACGCTCTACGTGGCCTGCGGCATCTCCGGTGCGACGCAGCACTTGGTCGGCATGAAGGGCGCGCACTACATCGTGGCCATCAACAAGGACGCCACGGCGCCAATCTTCTCCGTGGCCGACTTCGGCATCGTTGGTGACGTGAACACGGTGCTACCCGCACTCAATGCGCTCCTTCGTGCCCGCACGGCGTAGGCGAAGAACCCCGCGGCGTGCCTCTGATTCTTTAGGCTGGAGGTCAATGAACTCTCGAACGGCCAACTTACGATGGGTAGCGTTAGGCGCACTAAGCCTGACGCAACTGATGGTCAGCCTTGACGTCACGATCATCAATCTCGCCCTGCCGAACGTGCAGACCGCTCTCGGATTTTCCAACGGCGACCGGCAATGGCTTATTACGGCCTACGCGCTCGCCTTTGGCTCGCTCCTGCTGCTCGGTGGTCGCCTCAGTGACTATTGGGGGCATCGCCGAGCCTTGCTACTCGGACTCGCTGGATTTGCCGTGGCGTCGGTGGTCTGTGGCGCGGCGCCGAACTACGTCACCCTGGTCACCGCGCGGGCGGCGCAGGGGGTTTTTGGTGCCCTGATTGCTCCCGCCGCTTTGGCCGCCTTGGCCATGACTTTTCGTGAGCCCCGACAGCGGGCCCAGGCCTTTTCTGTGTACGGCGCCATTGGGGGATCCGGCGTCGCCGTGGGCCTCGTGGTGGGCGGTGTGCTCACCCAGTGGCTGACCTGGCGCTGGTGTCTCGGTTCCAGCGCCATCGTGGCCGTGCTGGCGTTGGCGGGCGTGGTGGTGAGCCTGTCCGATGATCCGGGCGACCACGGCGTTCGTATGGACGGCGTCGGGGCCTTCTTCGCCAGCGCGAGTCTCTTTGGCCTGGTCTTTGGCTTTGCCCACGCGGTGTCGTCGGGGTGGGCCAACGTCAGTACCTGGGGATCGCTCGTCGCCAGTGGCGTCGCGGGATTCATCTTCCTGCGATGGCGCGAGCGCACGGCCGTGCCACTCCTGCCGAGACGCATTCTGCGCCACCGCACCCGCACGGGTTCACTGATCGCCCTGCTGACCACCTCGATGGGTATCTACGGCGTGTCACTCGTGCTGACCTACTACTTCGAAAACGTGCTGCACGACACGCCGCTGCGTACCGGCATGTACTTCGTCCCCCTGGTGGCCGCGCTGGCCGTCAGCGCCACCGTGGCCAGCGCCCGATTGTTGTCCCTCGTGGGACCGCGCCCCCTCGTTCCCGTGGGGATGGTGCTGGCCATGATGGGCATGATTCTCTTCACCCGACTTACCCCCACCGCGAGTTACGCCAGTGCCATCATGCCCGGTCTGGTGCTGGTGGGTCTCGGACTCGGACTCATTCTGGCTCCGGCGACGGCGAGTGTGACCGCGGGCACGACGCCGAGTGTCACCGGCGCCGCCTCGGCTCTGGTTAATACCGCCCAACAGATTGGCGCCTCCATTGGCACCGCGTTACTGAACACCATCGCCCTCACGACGGCCGGGCGGTACGTGCGCAATCACGGTCAACTGAGCGACCTCGCCATTCGCGCCACGCTCCACGGTGATGCCGTGGCCTTTTGGTGGGCGGCTGGCTTCTTCGGTGTAGGTGCCATCGTGTCGTTCGCGTTCTTAGAAACGGGCGCGAACGAACTCGGCCACGAGGCCTAAATCAGGGGCCAGGGGTAGGGCGGGTAGTCACCCTCTTCGTCGGGCAGCGGGTAGGACTCGAGCACCAACAGCGAGGCCGCTCGATCACTGACGCTGGCCAGCTCTTCCGACGTGAGAAGGTACCCGAGGGTCCCCATCTCACCGCGACTGAGTTTCTCCAGGCGCGGGAGCCACGCCTCGGGCAGGGGCAGTCCGGCGTACTCCCAAATGACGGTGCGTAGTTTGTCTTCCTCGTGGAAGGTCAGGCCGTTGTCAATCGCCCAACACCGCGTCCCGTCGTAGATGACGTGGCCGGCCTTGCGGTCCGTGTTGTTCGCCAGCACGTCGAAGAGCGCGAGGTCGCCGAACCATGCGGTCAGCGCGGTGTTGTCGCGGAGCGTGAAGTAGTGGTCGTCAGTGGCGTCGTCAATCCACCACTGCAGCGAACCCGGTCCGTAGGGGAGGTCGTCGCGGGCGATGGTGGTAGGTACCAGGTCGGTGCCCAGGAGTTCGTCGAGCACACTGGCGGCCACTTCTCGCCGCCACAGACCATCGGGGAAGTCCCAGAGGGGCCGCTCGCCGGCTTCGGCCTTGTAACAGGCGCGCGCGACGGTGTCGTGGTGGGTCACGGTCACGAGGAGGGCCTGATTCGAGGAGGCCATGATGCGTCCCTCTACCTCAATGGCGCCGTGGGTCAAGACCTCGCGCTGGACGTCGCGAAGAGTCGTCACCGTTAGCGAATGGGCGGACGGTGTCCGTTCGTCCGCGGGCAGTCGTGACCACGGGGGTCGAGTGGACCTCCACAGAGGGGGCACGGGGGGCGCCCCGCGTCGATGAGGCGCGTCATGGCAATGGCTAAACCACCGGCCCACTCCTTGGTGAGGGTGACGACGGCTTCGTGCTCATCTTCCATATCGGTGAAGGTGGCGTTGATGACGCCGGCCTCTTCGTCAACGGCGAGGGCAATGTCACCAACGGCGAAGTCGATTTCGTACTCGGGCTCGAGAGCAAAATCGTCGGGGAGGTGACCAGGTCGACCGAGTGAGGCAATGACCTGGGCCAGCCACTGGGCCATCTGGGTGACCTGCATCTTTTCGAGCTTCAAAATCAGCAGGCGACGCTCCTGGCGGAACTGCAGCAAGAAGAGTCGATTGCCGACTTCACCTCGGGTGCCAACCATGACCTTGTCGGGGGCGGAGAAAACGTAGTTCATGAGGGGCGTAGCTCCTTCAGTGTTGCGGTGTTGTTGACGCTCAGCACGATGGGGGTGCCGCCGCCAAGTTGGAGGGCGGTCACCGAGCAGGTGGAAATGACGGTGCGTTGGAAGAGGTCGAGGGGCACGCCCTGGGCGAACGTCACCGCCGCCTTGATGGGGTCGGCGTGTGAGACGGCGACCACCAGCTCACCGGGGTGGCGACGGGTGATGTCCTCGAGCGCGGCCCAGATGCGCTGTTGCATCTCGTTGAAGGACTCGCCGTTGGGAAAACGGAAGGTACTGGGCGCCTGCTGGACGATCTTCCACTCGGGCAACTTCGAGAGGGAGGCCAGCGTCTTTCCGGTCCAGTCACCAAAGTCGCACTCGAGCAGGCCCTTGTGGACCACGGCCTTGAGTCCGAGGGCCTTGGCAATGGGTGCGGCGGTCTCGCGCGTGCGCTCGAGCGGTGAGACGTAGAGGGCGGTGGGCGGAGTCGCAATCTCGCTGATGCGCTCGGCCACGACCGCTGCTTGGCGCTGACCTTCCTCGGAGAGGTGCAGACCCGCGGCCCGTCCGGGTAACACCTTGCCGGTGGAGCCGGTGACGCCGTGGCGAACGAGGAGAATCGTCGTTGTCGTGGAGGGTTTGGCCATCGTTAGGAGATGACGACGGGAACGCGCTGAGGCCCGGGTGTGGCCGTCTCGGGCCACCGCTTGCGTGAGAGGCGAGCGAGCTTGTGCAGCAGCGCGATGGCGCCCGGGTCGTCATCGCCGGGACGGGTCTCAATGAGACCGGCCTCGACGAGGGATGACACGAGCTCGCGTCCCTGATCGGTGCGGACAATGACCAGGGTCCAGTCACCGAAGGCGCCAATACCACCGGCCGAGATGTCGGCGTGCTCGGCGGCGAAGTCCGGGCAGGCGTTGCAGCCGTCACGAGTGAAGGGGTGGGCTTCCTTGAGCGGCACTTCGTGGAAGGCACCGTCACGGGTCCAAATCTGGAACACGCCCTTGATGTTCATTTTGATGATGTCGGCCCGCAGCAGGCCGTACTTGGCTTCGAAGAGTTCCTCGAAAATCCGGTCATCGAAGGTCTTCGAGCACAACAGACCAATAGTGAGGCCCAATCGACGGGCGATCTTGCCGGCCTTGCGGCTCTGCATGGCACCGGGGGCCGAGGCCATGCAACCCATGCCGACGAGGGCGATGCGCTCGGCGCCGCCCTCGATGGCCTTGGGGTACGCGAGTAGGTTCGGGCTGTAGGTGTAGCGCGACTTGGCGGTGTCGAGCACCTCGGCGCGGGTGCGCGCAACACGAGGTTCGGCGCGCCAGGTCGAACCATCGCCCTCGAGACCACTCACGAGCGCGGCGTCAATGCGGTCATTTTCGAGCGCGTAAATCAGCAGCGTTGAAATAAAGCCACCGTCTTGACCGTTCTCGATGAGTGACGGGTCGCTCGAACGGGCCAGGAACACGTCACCCATACCGAAGACTTCGTCATCCTCGCGGTCGCGGGCGAACTTGTGCTGGTTGATTTCGCTCTCCCAGTTGCGAAAGCGCGGGCAGGCGCGGGTGCACATGGTGCAGCCCTTTTCTCCGTGGGTGCAGTCGGCGGTCCCGCCGTCAATGTCGAGGTGGAAGGGCTTGTAGGCACCCTCGGTGGACTTGTAGTCCAGGACGTCGTGGGGACAGGCCACCACACACGCGGCGCAACCAGTGCACAGGCCGGAGGTGACAACCTCGGTGAAGAGTTCTTTCCAGTGTGGTTTTTCGAGAGCCATGGCTCAACCTTACTTTCATTGGGGAAAGCCGCTAGGGTGCCCCTGTGCCAGAAGTCCTCGAAGTTGAGTCCTACCGTCGCCTCGCCGATCAGATCGTGGGCGCCACCGTTACCAAGGCCTGGGCCGACCCCTACGCCGCGAAGAAGCTCACCAGCACCGCCCAGTGGGCCAAAGTCGTTCGGGGCCTCACGATTACCGGCACCGGTCGTCGTGGCAAGTTGATGCTGCTCGAGACCTCGGGTGTGCCCCTCGGCATGCGTTTTGGCATGACCGGCGTGTTGCTCATCGACGCCGCCGCTGGTATCGAGGGTCTGTTCTACGGCCCGCACACCTTCCGACCTGACTGGATTCGAGCGGGCATGGCTTTTGACGATGGCCGCCAGCTCCTCTTGCACGACCCCCGTCGACTGGCCCGAGTGGAAATCGATCCGTCCTTGGACGAACTCGGACCGGACGCGTTGTCTCTGACGCGGAAGGAATTCGCCGGCATCGTCACCCTTACGCGTGGTGACGGTCCGGCCATTAAGGCGCGTCTCCTGGACCAATCGGTGGTCGCGGGGGTGGGCAATTTGCTCGGCGACGAAATGCTGTTCCGTGCCGGCATTGACCCTCGTACGCCGACGGGGCGACTAACGAGTGAACAGCAGGACGCGCTCTACACCGCCTTCAAAGCCACCATGAAGACGTTGCTTCGCCGAGGGGGCTCGCACCTCGGGGATCACATGCCCGGTCGCGCACCGGGAGGTCTGTGCCCGCGTGACGGGGGAGCGATGCGCAGCGCCACTATTGGCGGCCGCACAACGTACTGGTGCTCCCTGCACCAACACTAAGTTTCTCCTAAATCGTCACGTTTAATCGGCGACGGTGGGTGAGAATGGGGGGATGCAATCAATTATCGCCCACTACGGCTACTTTGCCCTCTTCGTCACGGCCCTGCTCACTTCGGCCTGCATCCCACTGCCCTCGGAAGCGCTCTTTGGCTACGCCGGGGCCTTCTGCACGGTGGCCGTCGGTGGCGCCCACCCCTTCAATATCTGGCTGGTCATCATCATTGGCACGCTCGGTTCGGTGGCCGGTTCAATCCTGACTTACGAAGTGGGTCGCACCGCGGGCCGTACCATTGTTGACCGCTACGGCAAGTGGATCCTGCTCAGTCACAAGGACCTCGACCGTTCCGAAATCTGGTTCAAGAAGTACGGCACGATCTCGGTATTCGTTGGTCGCATGGTGCCCGTCATCCGCGCCGTGATTTCGCTGCCCGCGGGACTCGCCGAAATGAAGCGTGGACCGTTCATTGTTCTCTCCACAGTGGGTTGCTTCATCTGGACTGCCATCCTCGCCTTCCTCGGTAAGGCGGCCGGGGCCAAATGGGAGAGTGTGTCGAACGGCTTCCACAAGGCCCAGTTGCCCATCCTCGCGGTCTGCGTGCTCGTGATTGGTGCCTTCATCTGGCACCGCCTGCGCTCAATGCGCGCCGAGCACTAGTCGCTTACGACAGTGCCTTGCGGACACGCGCGGCGTGTCCCTCAGTCTTGATCCCGTACCAGGCGTGTTCAATGACTCCCTCGGGCGAGATCACGAATGTGGAGCGAATAACTCCCATGATGGTCTTGCCGTAGTTGAGCTTTTCGCCGTAGGCACCGTAGGCGGCCATGACACCCTTGTCGGGGTCACTCAACAGGGTGAAGGTCAGTCCGTAGGCGGCGCGAAACGCTTGGTGCGACGCGGCACCGTCGGGCGAGACGCCGTAAATGGCAACCCCGAGGTCGTCAAAGCCTCCGCGTTCGTCATTGAACTGGCACGCCTCACGGGTACAACCAGGCGTGTCGTCCTCGGGGTAAAAGTACAAGACGAAGCGCTGACCACGCAGCGACGCCGCTGAAACGGTGCGACCATCGTGGTCGAGAAGTGAAAAGTCGGGGGCGAGATCGCCGGGGCTGAGGCGGGGCACAAGTTCTCCGATTCAAGTGTCGAGGGATACGCACCCCTAGACTAGGAGAGAAGCCCGAGAACTGGGCTTGGGCCCACTTTCTTTTCTGCCGGTTCCGGGTCCAACCGAGAAATGAAGTACGCCCGTGAGCTCCGACTCTTCACTGGTGGCCGACCCCGCCGACCAGTACGAAACAACCAAGACCTTCGCCGAACTCGGTGTGGTCGCCGCCCTCGCCGACGCGCTCGCCGCGAAGGGAATCGTGAAGGCATTTCCGATTCAGGCCATGACCATTCACGACGCCCTCGCCGGTCGAGACGTCTGTGGCAAGGCCAAGACCGGTTCAGGAAAGACCCTGGGCTTCGGTTTGCCGATGCTCCAGCGTGTGGCGAGCGACGAGACCTACGTCCGTGTTACTGACGGCCCGGCTCGCCCGCGCGGTCTGGTGCTCTTGCCGACCCGTGAACTCGCCGTGCAGGTGCACGAAGTCCTCGAACCCCTGGGCGCTGCCCTCGGTCTGCACGTCAACGCCGTCTACGGAGGCGCCGACATCGAAAAGCAGATCAAGTCCCTGCGCAAAGGCTGCGACATCATCATTGCCACCCCCGGTCGTTTGATCGACCTCGGTGACCGTGGTGAGCTGCAGGTCGAAGGCCTCGACGTCCTCGTCCTCGACGAAGCTGACCGCATGGCCGACATGGGCTTCATGCCCCAGGTTGAGTGGGTCTTGCGTCGCATCGCCGAACGTCCCCACCAGACGCTCCTGTTCTCCGCCACCCTCGACGGGGCCATTGACCGCCTGGTGAAGCGCTACTTGACCGACCCGGTCTTCCACGAAGTCGCCTCGGACACCCAGACGGTGTCGTTGATGGTCCACCATTTCTTGACCGTCCACCAGATGGACCGCATCAAGGTGACCGCCACGATTTGTCGCTCCTTCGAAAAGACCATCATCTTCTGTCGCACCAAGCGAGGAGCCGACCGCCTCGTCGAGCAGCTCGAAAAAGAGGGCGTCCACGCGGCCGCTATCCACGGTGACCTTCGTCAGAGTCAACGCGAGAAGGCCCTGGCCGACTTCGGTGCCGACAAGTTGCCGGTCCTCGTCGCCACCGACGTGGCCGCTCGCGGTCTGCACATTGACGGCGTTGATTGCGTCATCCACTTCGATCCGCCAGAGGACCACAAGGCCTACCTGCACCGCTCGGGCCGCACTGCGCGCGCCGGCTCCACCGGTGTCGTGGTCTCCCTCTTGCTCTGGAATCAGACCATCGAGGCCGAAATCATCATGAAGCGCATCGCCTTAAAGCGCCCCATTGTTGAAGTCTTCTCGAACAACCCCCACCTGAAAGATCTCGCGAACTGGGACCCCACGGAGGCATCTGCATGATTGACGGCGCGACCCTGTTCGTTCCTGATGAGAACATCAAGCGCGCCCTCTTTGTTGTGGCGCACCCCGACGACATCGACTTCGGCTCCGCGGGTACCGTCGCGACCCTGACGACCGCGGGCGTCGAGGTTTCGTACTGCCTGGTGACCTCGGGTGACGCCGGTGGCGACGCCTCGACCCACACCAAGCAAGAACGGGCCGCGATTCGTGAACGCGAACAGCGCGCCGCCGCGGCCGTCGTTGGCGTTACCGACCTGACGTTCCTCGGCTGGCCCGACGGCATGGTGGAGCCCACCCTCGAACTCCGACGGGCCATCACCAAGGTGATCCGTACCGTGAAGCCCGATCTCGTCGTGACGCAAAATCCCGAACGTAACTGGGAGCGCATGTACGGATCACACCCCGACCACATGGCCGCCGGTGAAGCAACGGTGCGCGCCGTCTACCCCGACGCCCGCAATCCCCACTTCTTTCCCGAGCTCTTGGATGAGGGCTTCGAGCCCCACACGGTGCCGCAACTGTGGATCAACGTCATGGCCCCGACGCTGGTCGTCGACATCACCGACGTCTTCGACAAGAAGCTCGCGGCTCTGCGGTGCCACGAGAGCCAGGTTGGTCACCGCGACGACCTCGAAGAGGCCATTCGTGGTTGGGGCTCGAGTAACGCCGAGGCCTGGGGCCTTGGTGAGGGTCGCGTCGCCGAAGGTTTCCGCGTCGTCAACACGCAGTAGAGCGACGCTCAGGAATGAACTGAGATTGAATCAGTTCTTAGACGAATCTCGCGTGTATTAAAAAGTGCCTTCGTAGTGTCTCTAGTGTCCCCCACCACTAAGGAGCACCCATGGTTGCCCACTACTTCATCGGCATTCTCTTCACCCTCGCGGCAATCGCCGTCTTCGGCCCGCTCTACCTGGCGTTTCACCTGAACCACGAAGACCACAAAAAGGAAATCCACCGGATGCACCTTCGCGACAAGCTGCGTTTGACGAAGCTGCCACTTGAGAATGTTCCGGCTGTGGACATCAAGTGTCTCGACTGCGGCAGTCACGCGCTGACGCTCGAGCCACAGGTCGCGGCCGCGGCTTAACGATTCACCCAATAAAAAAACCGGGCGCCTCTGGCGCCCGGTTTTCTTATTGCCACGACCTAGCTACGGGCTAACTGCCGCAGTACGTAGTTCAAGACACCACCGTGGCGGTAGTAGTCCGCTTCGGTGGGCGTGTCGATGCGCAGGCGCACGTTAAAGGTGAGCTGCTCACCCGAGGTGCGCGTCGCGGTAACCGGCACCAGCGGCACGGTCTGCCCTTCGTTCAACGGGGTGAGGCCGTGAATGTCGAACGTCTCGGTGCCGTCGAGTTCGTAGGTCGCGGCTGACTCACCGGCGACGAACTGCAACGGCAAGACGCCCATACCGACCAAGTTCGAGCGGTGAATGCGCTCGAAGCTCTCCACCAGAACGGCCTTCACGCCCAGCAGGCGAGTGCCCTTGGCGGCCCAGTCGCGGCTCGAACCCGAACCGTACTCCTTGCCACCCAGAATGACCAGGGGCGTACCCTCGGCCTGGTAAGCCATCGAGGCGTCGAAGATCGACATCTCGGTGCCCTCGGGGAACTTGGTGGTGACGCCACCCTCGGTGCCCGGCGCGAGCTGGTTGCGGAGTCGGATGTTGGCGAAGGTGCCGCGCACCATGACTTCGTGGTTACCGCGGCGGGTGCCGTAGGAGTTGAAGTCACCCTGACTGACACCACCGTCGAGCAGGTAACGACCGGCTGGCGTGGTGGCGCGGATGTTACCCGCGGGGGAGATGTGGTCAGTGGTCACTGAGTCTCCCAGCTTGGCCAGGGCTCGGGCGCCGACGATGTCGCTGACGACACCGGGCTCCATGGTGAGACCGTCAAAGTAGGGA
>DAIPLC010000117.1:0-4754 GCA_036769405.1 Acidimicrobiales bacterium | reverse complement strand
GGGCAATGTAGGTGTAGAACGCTCCCGTATTGACGACCCGGCGACTCATCGCGGCGTAGCCGACGGAGAAACAGAGCAACACGAGAGCCGCGACCACGTACGCAACGGGAAGACCCGCCCCATTGCCGTACAGCAGGGCCAGTGGCACATTGCCAATCATGGCGGCCAGCGGCGCGGCCGCGGCGATAACGAGGAAGACAATGCGCTGCGTGGAGAGCGTGCGCCGTTCACGGATGAGGGCCGACGAGGCCGTACGTTGCTTGCGAGATGCCATACGTGCAGTCTTTCATTCGCCACCTTCTGAAGCGCGTCTTGTTCGCACCCGTTGGTGTTTGACACCGCCGCGGTGTCACAGCGAGCGACCACACTGGCACCATGTTGTATGAGATGACCGCACAGTACGAACGCCACCGCCGCACGGTCCCCTTTGAGGCCCACTGCGCCGAATGCGCCCCCGAAGCGGCACTCCTTTTGGCGAAGTTTCATGCCAAGGGAAAAGGTACCTACGGACCTCTCGCCTGGACCTACGGCCGCCTGACCATCCAGAGCCTCATGACCGAGCCAGTCGTCATTCGCCAAAAGCGACCCTACTTGCGGGTCGTGCGCTAGCCCAGGTTGTCGTTGCTGGTGATCGCCGTGAAGGTCACGCGACGCGGACTGGTGAGGCCCTGCGCCGTCACGAAGGTGTACTGCGCGGCTGCGACGAGTGACGCTTGAAGATTCCGACAGAAGTACACCTGAGGAAAGAGCCACGTCGTGGTGTTGCTTCCAACAATCGTGCACGTCGCTGGCGAGCCACCGTTGGTCGTCGCACTAATCCCGAGGCGCACGGCGTAGAGCTGTCCAGTACCGATAGCCGCCGTATTCACATCGGAGAGGGCTTGCGAGATCGTGGTGATAGCGGCCGCCGTTGGGGTAAACGTCACTGTCGCCGTGGTGGGCGAATCCCACAAAATAGTGGTCGGCATATCGTGCGGCCCACGGTGTGGTGGCACCGTGGTCGTGGTCGTCGACGAGGTGCCCGTCGTGAGGTAGAGGTGCGGATAGTTACTCGGGGTCACCACGGTCTGCGGACCAATGTGCGCCCACAACACGACGTAGTACGTGCCGGACTTCGGAATCGTCGTGACGACGTAGCGTCGGGTGTGGGGTGATAATCCGGTGACATCCACGGACGCCGCGACCGCGCCAGTTCTCAGGTACCGCGTGAAGGCTGACGGGGTCAGGAGAAGCACCTCGTAGGACTGGACGGTGGCACTCGGGGCCGACCAGGACACGCCAACGATGCCGTTCTCCGGTCGATTGACGGTGACTCGGGCCTGCCACGTCGTCGGTGCGGGCACCACCCGACTGGCCAGCACGGTATCTATGGACTTCTGCAGGGCGGCCAGCGCCCGGGTGACCGCCGCAGTGTCGCGCACGTAGGAGGCAGCCCCTCCCGTCGTCACGTCAAAGAACCAACGATTTTCACTGACGGCGACATCGTGCAACACGGCAGCGGGAGCCGACTTGGCCGGAGCGGCATGAAGTTGTCGGCAGGCCGCGTCGATGACGGCGGCGTAGGAGATGCCTACCTGGTAGGGACCACTGCCGGCGGCGTACTCCGTGAGCCCAGTGTGCCAGGCAGCGCGACAGGTCGTCAGAAGCGGAGCCGTCGCGGCCGCCCACTGGTACACACTGGCAACGACCGTGGCGGCACTCCCCTGCGTATTCGGCACGAGTGACGAAAACGCAGCGAAGGCGGCAATGAGCCAGCGAGGGAGGGGGCGGGGGGCGAACATAACAGAGAGGAGCTAGAGAATGTCCGCCAGGCCGTGAAGAAAATCCTGCAGGGTGCGAATGTACTCCAGCACCACAGGATCAGACGCCCGGAGGGTCTCTTCGTCGTGCAGATTATTCGCGACCGCGGTCGCTCGTAGAGCTACCTGCATAGTCGTCATCCAAGCCCAGGCTTCTACGTCGGTCAGGAACTCTTCGTGGACGGTGGCCACGGCCAACTCGGCGTTCGAGCCCGTTTCGCTCTGACGTGCCAACACCGCGAGCGGGTCGTCGGCGTCCTTACTCGGGTCGATCGGCGCATTTAGAGTCCGGTGCCATTCATGTTCCGCATCGTGCTCGGCGACGTAGACCCGACCAAAGGCCTCTCGAGCCACTGCTCGGCCGGCGTCGTTGAGCCTGACTTCAATGCGACCATCGCGACGTCGAACGAAGAGTTTCGCCACGATTAGCTGTCCTTTTCGATGGTCGCCAACAGGCCGGCGACTTGCAGCTTGACGCAGTAGGACTGGGCGCGATCGACCTCACCCGACCACACCACGGCGCGGCCCTCGTGGTGCACCGTCATCATCAGTTGGGTGCACTTGTTATCGGAGTAGCCGAAAATCCGCTTGAAGATCACGACCACAACCTTCATCGGGGTGACGGGGTCGTCCCAGACCACCACGTTCCACGGACGCTCGGTCAGGACCGTGGTGTCGGTGGTAACGACCGTCGTGGTGTCGGTCGACGTTTCGCGAAGCGGTTTGACCGATGCCATCTCGTTATCCGTTCGCATCGAGGCGACGCAGGCGCCACGAACCGGCCCAGTGCTGACCGGGTTCGAGCACGAGGAGATCCTTACCCGATCGCAGCGCCTCCGGGGGGCACGTCATGGGCTCAATGGCCACACTGGTCCGCTTGCGCCCGGGTTCGAGCGTGTCACCAGTGAAGACCTGGAGGTAGGGGAAGTTGCGGTCCATTTGCATTTCCACCACGCCACCTTCACTGTCGCGGAGGCTGGTGGAGAACAGACCCGAGTCGTCGCGAATCAAGTCACCGTACGTCACGTCGAGCACGTGGCCGGACAGTGATTTCGGGTTTGTGAAGTCGAGGGCGGTGTTATGCACGGGCAGAATGAGACCGGTCGGCAGCAAGCGAGCATCGGTTTCGACGTAGGACTTGGCTGGGACGTGGAGCAGGGCTCCCTCGATGGTCGGTGTGGTCACCGCCATGTAGGGGTGGTAGCCGACACCGAAAGGTACCGGCCAGCTGTCTTTATTGACCAACGTGGTCGTGACCGTGAGCGCCATGGGTCCGAGGTGGTACGCCACCGACACTTCCGTCGTGAAGGGGTACTCGGGGGTGGCGTTGAGCAAGAGCGTCAGTTGACAGCGATTCTGGTTGACGGCCTCAATGCGGAAGGGGCGCCACTTGGCGATGCCGTGATTGTGCGTCTGCGTCGGCAGATCGTCAATGATTGGCACACTGGTGCGTCCGGCGAAGCTCCACGGCGTCGGCGCCACCCGGTTCGGCCAGGGGTAGAGGAGTTGACCGCGCGCGCCGGTCGGCAGTTCGTCCGCGGCAAAGCCCTCCACCACGGGAAGGCCACCCTTGACGTAGGTGCGAAGGGTCGCCCCTACTTCGGTGATGACGGCGCGCTGATCGCCGTGCGCAATAGCAATCTGTTCACCCGAGGGCAACACGGTGGCCTGTCCTTTGTTTCACGTCCTTCTAACTTACGACAATTACGCTCAAGACTATGAACATATTTCTGACGAATGATGATGGCATCGACGCCGAAGGTCTCGCCGTCATGGCGCGAGCCGTGTCGTCGTGGCTTGCCTCCTCCCCCCGAGGGGCCGGACACCAGGCCGTCATCGGCGCGCCCCACGCTAACTACTCGGGCATGTCGTCAGCCATCGGCGACATTTTTGATGACGCCACTGTCCCCTATCGCCGTCGGGTGATCGACGGCGTTGACAACATTCCCACTTTCGAACTCACGGCCCCACCAGCGCTGTGCGCCATCATCGGAGGCCTCGGCACGTTCGGCTGGGTGCCCGACATCATTCTGTCGGGCATCAACCCCGGCGCCAACGTGGGTCGGTCGGTCCTCCACTCGGGCACCGTGGGTGCCGTGCTCACGGGGGCACAGATGGGCATTTCGGGACTGGCGGTCTCCATGCAGTGGGGCGAGTCGGTGCACTACGAAACAGCCGCCCACATGGCAATCGAAGTACTCGAAGAACTCCTCGACGCACCGACACTGACCTCATTCAACCTCAACGTCCCCAATGTCCCGCTCGATCAACTGCGTGGGGTGCGACGGGCCCGCATTTCGCTCGCCGAAGTCGTCGACGCGGCCGGGCCACTGGCCGGTGGCGAACCGCTTGGTGAGTCGGGCCTTCTCCCGCTGCGCTGGGGCGCGGCGTCGCCGAGCATTGGTGACGTGTCCGACGAGGAAGCGGACGATGACGGTGCGCTGGTCGACGCCGGGTACGCCGCCCTTACGCCGATACAGGGTCCCCGCGAAAACAACGACCTCGCCCTTGACGCCATCGTGCGCAGTTCACTGGCCCGCCTGAGCCGTCACATCGAGGAGCGGCGCTAATCCTCAGTACTGCGGCGCAGCTGCTTAGTCCTGCCGCGCGCCTTCTTCTCGTCAACTCGTCGCACCTTTGATGCCCTGGTGGGCTTTGACGCCCGGCGGGGGGCGTCGCGATGAAGTCCGGCGGCCAACTTCGCGCTGAGTTGCACCAACGCCGCTTCTCGGTTCTGACCGAGCGAACGGAACCGCGAGGCGCTGGACCGCACGACTACCCCCAGCGATTCAACTAAGAGTGCGCGGTGGCGTTCACTGAGTGACGATGCACTGGTCAGGTCAATTGACACCGTCACGGCCGTGAGGGAACGGTTGGCGTGCTGTCCACCGGGTCCACCGGAGGTGGTGGTGCGAAAGGTCAGATCGTCGACGCTGATGCGGCAATGCCCCGACA
>DAIPLC010000116.1:0-4797 GCA_036769405.1 Acidimicrobiales bacterium | reverse complement strand
CAAAGACCCCCCACTCCCTCTACGACCCCGCTTTCGAGCACGACGCCTGTGGCGTCGGCATGGTCGCCGATCTCACTGCCGCCGCGACGCACGCAACCGTCGCCGATGCACTGACGATTCTCGAACACATGGAGCACCGCGGCGCCACCGGCGCTGACGTTGACTCCGGTGACGGCGCAGGCCTGTTGATGCAGATGCCCGACGCCTTCATCCGTGACGTCTTCGACGCCGCTGTGCCAGAGGTCGGCGCCTACGGTGTCGCGTTCTGGATGATTGGCGCTAACGCGCCCAGCGATATCGAGGCACGTCTCGAGGAACACTTCTCGACCCTCGGTCTCAGCACGCTCGGCTGGCGCACGGTGCCAGTCGACTCCTCCATTCTCGGACCAACCTCCGCAGCCTCCGAACCTCGTTTCGTTCAGCAGCTCATTGGCGGAGCGTCGGGCGCCGACCTTGAGCGTCGACTCTTTAGTGCCCGCAAGATTGCGGAGAACACCTTCGACGTCTACGCATCCTCGTGCTCATCAAAGGTCCTTATCTACAAGGGCATGTTGTCCTCGCCACAGCTTCGCCTCTACTTCGCTGACCTTCGTGACGAGCGCTTGACGTCCGCGCTGGCCATTGTGCACAGTCGTTTCTCGACCAACGTTCTGCCTCGCTGGGACCTGGCCCAGCCCTTCCGCTACATCGCCCACAACGGTGAGATCAACACGGTGCGCGGTAACCGCAACTGGATGAAGGCGCGCGAGTCAAGCTTGTCGTCCGATGTATTGCCGGTCGGTATCGAACAATTGACGCCGATTGTCACCCCCGACATGTCGGACTCGGCCTCCTTCGATGAGACCGTGGAACTTCTGGTTCAATCAGGACGTTCCCTCCCGCACGCCATTTTGATGATGATCCCCGAAGCCTGGGAGAAGTCAACGGCAATGTCCGAGGACCGTCGTAATTTCTACCGCTACCACGCCTCATTGATGGAGCCATGGGACGGCCCCGCCTCAGTGACGTTCAGCGATGGAACGCTGGCGGGCGCGGTGTTGGACCGCAATGGACTGCGCCCCGCTCGGTACTGGGTGACCAAGGACAAGCGCGTTATTTTCTCCTCCGAGGTTGGTGTTCTCGACATTGACCCCGCCAACATCGAATCCAAGGGACGTCTCCAGCCCGGCCGCGTATTCCTCGTTGACCTCGAAAAGGGTCGCATCGTGGATGACACGGAAGTTAAGGCCGCCCTGGCAGCACAGTCGCCCTACGGCGACTGGTTGGCCTCAGAGCAGCGCTCCCTCGATGAACTCGAGCCCCGCGTCATGCTCACGCCTTCCCACGCCCGCGTGCTGCAACGGCAGTTGGCTTTCGGTTACAGCGACGAAGACGTCCGAATGATCTTGGCCCCCATGGCGCAAGCGGGCGAGGAGCCAATCGGTTCAATGGGCTCCGATGCCGCACTGCCCGCTCTCTCGACCGAGGATCGCCCCTTCTTCGACTACTTCACGCAGCTTTTCGCGCAGGTCACCAATCCACCCCTCGACGCCATTCGAGAAGAACTGGTGACGAGCTCCCGCGTCAGTCTCGGCGGCGAGGAAAACCTCCTCACTGAGTCGGCGGCGCACTGCCACCAGATTGTGCTCTCCTCGCCGGTGTTGTCGGTGCAGGAACTCGCGAAGATTCGCTACATCCACGAGGCCGGTGGGCAGTGGCGTTTCCGTACCGCGGTGGTGGATCTGCACTTCACGGCGAGCGGTGACGACACCGCCGGCGTTCGCCTGCGCAAGGCGATTGAGACTGTATGTGATCTCGCCGTCGCCGCCATCCGTGACGGTGCCAACCTCGTTATTTTGTCCGACCGCAACACGTCGGTCGACGAAGTGGCCATCCCGACGCTGCTCGCCACGTCGGCGGTCCACAATCGCCTCGTGCAGGAAAAGCTCCGCACCTCGGCGGCACTCATCATTGAGGCCGGTGACGTGCGCGAAGTCCATCACGTGGCCACGCTGATTGGCTTCGGTGCCTCGGCGGTCTGCCCGTACTTGGCCTACGAGTCCATTGAAGACCTCATCAACACCAACGCCTTGACGAGCGTACGGGCCTCCCAGGCGCAGTACCACTACGCCAAGTCACTCACCAAGGGCCTCATCAAGATCATGTCGAAGATGGGTGTTTCAACGGTGGCGAGTTACGTTGGCAGTCAGCTCTTCGAGGCGGTTGGTGTCGACGACGAAATTCTGTCGGCGTACTTCCCAGGCTTTAAGTCTCGCGTCGGTGGCGTGACCCTAGAGCACGTCGCGGCCACGGCACTGCGCCGGCACGCCCTGGCGTACCACGCCGGCGCTAACGCGCAGCCGGTCGCCCTCCGCAACCGTGGAGAGTACCAGTGGCGTCGTGACGGGGAACTTCACTTGTTCAACCCCCGCACGGTGCAGAAGCTCCAGCACGCCACTCGGGAAAAGCGCTACGACATTTTCAAGCAGTACACCTCGTTAGTGAATACGCAAGAGGACGAGCACGTCACGCTTCGCTCGCTCCTCAAGATGCAGGCCGCGGCCACGCCGGTACCGCTGGACGAAGTGGAATCGGTCGAGTCCATTGTGAAGCGGTTCTCCACCGGTGCCATGTCCTACGGCTCCATTTCTGAAGAAGCCCACACGACGCTGGCTATCGCGATGAACCGCTTGGGCGGCAAGTCCAACACCGGAGAAGGCGGTGAGGATGACGAGCGCCTGACCGACACCGACCCTCGCTTCAATCGTCGCAGCGCCATCAAGCAGGTCGCGTCGGGTCGATTCGGTGTGACGAGCCGCTACCTCGTGAACGCCGACGACATCCAGATCAAGATGGCGCAGGGCGCTAAGCCCGGTGAAGGTGGACAGTTGCCTGGCAACAAGGTCTACCCCTGGATTGCCAAGACTCGTCACTCCACGCCGGGCGTCGGCCTTATTTCACCGCCGCCGCACCACGACATCTACTCGATTGAAGACCTCGCTCAGCTGATCTACGACCTGAAAAACGCCAACGACCGCGCGCGCGTCCACGTGAAGCTGGTATCGGAACAAGGAGTCGGGACCATCGCGGCCGGTGTCGCCAAGGCGCACGCCGACGTCGTTCTCATCTCGGGTCACGACGGTGGTACGGGTGCCGCCCCACTGACGTCGCTCAAGCACGCCGGTACACCGTGGGAACTCGGCCTCGCCGAGGCGCACCAGACCCTGGCCCGCAACGGACTTCGTTCACGCATTGTGCTTCAGGTCGACGGACAACTCAAGACCGGTCGAGACGTCATTATCGCGGCCATTTTGGGGGCCGAAGAGTTCGGCTTCGCCACCGCACCACTGGTGGTGTCGGGATGCATCATGATGCGCGTCTGCCACCTCGACACGTGCCCCGTGGGTATCGCTACGCAAAACCCCGAGCTACGCAAGCGTTTCAACGGCCAGCCGGAATTCGTCGAGCACTTCTTCCAGTTCATCGCCGAAGAAGTCCGGGAATACATGGCCGAACTGGGTGTTCGCAGCCTTGACGAATTGATTGGTGACACATCGAAGCTTCGGGTAACCGGGCTCAGCGACGTGACGAACACCCTCGACTTGAGTGCGCTGCTGGCCGAGAGTGACCCGTCGCAACGACGCAATACCACCACACAAGACCACGGCCTTGCGTTGGCGCTCGACAACGAGTTCATGGCCACTGCCGTTGACCACGCGATTCGTCGCGAGCCAGTGACGATTACGAGCGCCATCAACAACGTGAATCGTGCCGTGGGTACGCTGACCGGCTCGGCCATTACGCGAGCACTCGGGGCCGACACGCTCGAGGACAACACAGTCACCTTGTCGTTCGAGGGTTCCGCAGGCCAGAGCCTTGGTGCCTTTATTCCGAAGGGTCTGACGATTCGCCTCTGGGGTGACGCCAACGACTACGTCGGTAAGGGATTGAGCGGTGGGCGCGTTATCGTCCGGCCGGCCGCATCCGCGACGTTCGACACCACGAAGAACATCATCGCGGGCAACGTCATTGGCTACGGTGCGACCAGCGGCGACATCTTCCTTGCCGGTGTGGTGGGGGAGCGCTTGGCGGTGCGAAACTCCGGAGCCACCATCATCGCCGAGGGCGCGGGTGATCACGCCTGTGAGTACATGACCGGTGGCACCGTGGTGCTGCTCGGCGGGGTGGGCCGCAACATGGCGGCCGGTATGAGTGGTGGCACGCTCTACTATTACGACCCCTCCGGGACGGTCTACGACCACTTGTCGGCGGGGGTCTACGAAATCGATCCAATCGAATTCGGTGACGACGACCTCGTTCGGGGACTTATCGAGCGCTTCGCCGCCGAGACCGGTTCGGTCAGGGCCGCCGCCATTGTGAGCGACTGGCGTACCAGCCGCATGCACTTCGTACGTATTGAAACA
This sequence comes from Acidimicrobiales bacterium, assembly GCA_036769405.1. Taxonomy (GTDB): domain Bacteria; phylum Actinomycetota; class Acidimicrobiia; order Acidimicrobiales; family RAAP-2; genus RAAP-2. Next base: position 394 of record DAIPLC010000116.1, on the reverse strand, counting down.
TCGGAATACCAGCGCATTCGCGAGGAGCTTCGCCATGGGTAAGCCAACCGGATTTTTAGAGTTTGACCGTCAAGGTCCGTCCACCCGACCAGTTGCGGTTCGTTTGCGGGACTGGCGCGAGGCCTACGAGCCTCAGGCCGAAGAGGACATTCGCCAGCAGGCGGCTCGGTGCATGGACTGCGGCATCCCGTTCTGCACCCAGGGCTGCCCACTGGGTAACCGCATTCCCCACTTCAACGATCTGGTCTACAAGGGTGACTGGGCTCGTGCGGCCCAACAGTTGTTCGCCACGAACAACTTCCCCGAATTCACCGGACGACTCTGTCCCGCCCCGTGTGAATCCGCCTGTGTCCTCGGTATCGGGGCCGACCCCGTGACTATTGAGCGCATGGAA
>DAIPLC010000115.1:0-4828 GCA_036769405.1 Acidimicrobiales bacterium | reverse complement strand
TGCAGGCACCGTTGGCCGGACTCGTGCTCGTTATGGAACTCACGCACTCCGGTTTCACAATTGTGCTGCCACTCATGCTCGCCACGCTGATTGCGACGGCCGTGACCCGTTCCATTGATGGCTACTCGATGTACTCAGCGCGCCTTCCGCGCAAATAGCGGTACTAACGTTTCAACGCGAGAAGGAGGGTCTCATGTTTGTTCCACCAACGTTTGCCGTGGCCGACGAGGACGCTTGGGACATTGTCGAGGCGGTTGGCGCTGGGGTAATGGTCCGACACGGGGTGAGCGGCCTTGCCAGTGTCGTCGTTCCCTTCGTTGTGGCCGAGGATCGCGCGACCTTGACGACACACGTCGCCAAAGCCAACGACTGGTGGCGTGACGTTGCCGACGGCGACGAGGTTCTTGTCCTTTTTCTCGCGGCGAGTGGGTACGTCTCGCCTTCGTACTACCCCTCACGGTTAGCGGGTCGGCCCCACGTGCCGACGTGGAACTACGTGGCCACCGAGGTGCTCGGCACCGTCACGCTGCATCACGATCGCGACTGGCTCGTCGAGCAGACCGGCGAACTCACAGATCACTTTGAAGCGGTGCGGACGCCGCCGTGGTCGGTGGCGGAGTCGTCACCGGAGTACCTGGAGCGTCAGTACGGCGGCATCGTCGGGGTGACCATTGCCGTGACCGCAGTGACGGGAAAGAAGAAGTTGTCTCAGAATCGTGACGAAGCCGACCGGGCCTTTGTCCGCGAATCGCTGGCGCAGGGGCGAGACAACGAACGGGCGGTAGCGACGTGGATGCAGCCGTAACGTCGTTCGACATTCGTCCCACCACGCTTCACGACTGGGAGGCGCTCCGCGCCCTGCGCCTCGAGGCACTCCTCGACACGCCCGCCGCGTACGGCACCGAGCATGGTGAGGTGCTGGCGTGGACGACCACACAGTGGCACGAACTCGCAACGTCGCCATTGACGTTTGTTGCGGTCGCCGACGGCGAGCTCGTGGGCATGGCCCGCGGTGGTCGAAACGATCACGACCCGCCGGACGCACTCGCGCGGTGGCTCTGGGGCATGTACGTGACGCCGCGGGCCCGCGGCTCACGCGTGGCGGCCGCGCTGGTCGACTTCGTGGCGGCGTGGTCGAAAGCCGACGGTGGCAACGAACTGTGTTTATTCGTCTCTCGTGACGTGCCACGAGCCCAGGCGTTCTACCGGAAGAATGGGTTCGTCGCCACCGGGCACTCGGTGACGCACGAGATTCGAACCGACAAAGTCTTTGAAGAAATGAGGCGACCGCTGTGACCCTGCACCTCCGCGCCGTTGACGCCACCGTGCTCCATGATCTTCGTCGTCGGGTGCTGCGAAACAATGATCCGGCGGCCGAAGTGTCGGACGTGCGTGATACCGAGTCCGCCGCTCTGCACCTCGCCGGGTTCCTTGACGAGGTCCTCATCGCCTGCGGATCGGTCTATCCGTCGACCTCGCCCCTCCACCCCGCACTGCCAACGTGGCAGTTGCGGTACCTCGCGGTGGAGCAGGTCCACCAGAGCCTCGGGTACGGTGCGATGGTCCTGACGGCGCTCTGCGACGCCGTTCGTGAGCGGGGTGCGCGGGAAATATGGGCGAACGGTCGTGACACGGCACTCGCCTTTTATCGCCGCGAAGGGTGGCAACTGATCCCGAATTCTGAACACTTGAGCCCCTCCACCGGTCTGCCTCACACCATTATTTGGAAATCACTCGACGAGGAACATTCGTAAGTAGATAAGTTGGCAGTGTGAAAACTCTCCTGCGCTCCTCCCTACTGCTCCTTTCGCTCACGGCCGCCGGAGTAGGACTAAGCGCCTGCGGGTCGTCATCGACGCCAACGAGTACGACAACGACCCAGCCCCCGGTGCCGAAAGCGCCGCTCACGGGCCTCCCCGACCCGAGTGGGGCGGCGCTGCACCGTCCGGCCATGACGGTGAAAATCGAGAATGACCCCAACTCCCTCCCGCAGTGGGGCGTGGACAAGGCCGACGTGGTCTACGAAGAAATCGTCAACGGCGGCATCACCCGCTTGGCCGCTATCTTCAATCAGAACGCCCCGCAGCGCCTCGAGCCGGTGCGTTCAGTTCGTCCGACTGACACGGAAATCGTGTGGCCGCTCAAGGGCCTCTTCGTGTACTCCGGCGGTGCGCAGTACGCGGTGAACTCCATCTCGACGGCGCCGGTGCAGCTGATTGACGAAAGTCGGGCCGGGGATGCGATGTACCGCGACCCCGCGAAGTACGCGCCCTACAACTTGATTGGCGTCGCCCCGAAGCTCTTCGCACTGGCCACGTCCCACCAAGCGCCACCCGCCTTGTTCCACTACCGCTACCACGGGGCCGCCAATGGTCCCCGCGTGGCCCGCGTTGTCGTGCCCTTCCCGAGTATCTACCCCGTGACGTGGACGTTCGCTCCCGCCACCAACTCGTGGGACCGGGGCATGAACAGCTTCTCACCCGCCGTTCCCGTTGACCGGACCGGTACCGGGACCATTGAGTCACCGAAGAATGTGGTGGTGATGTGGGTGAAGTACCTCGGCTCCTACCTCGGGGCGATGAACTCCTACGCCAACCTGCAGGGCAGCGGCAAGGTGGCTATCTTCACCAACGGGCACGAAGAATTTGGTACCTGGTCGCGCGGCGCCGCCAAGGGTGACGTGGTGCAGTACCTCGACGCCAAGGGACACACCTTGCTCTTGACCCCCGGACAGACCTGGGTCGAGCTGTTGAACAGTGATGCCTCGCCCCTCCAGATCACGAGACCAGCAAAGTAGGAATGATGACCCGACTCGGTAATCTCTACGGCCCCGACGCCACGTTCCTTGGTATTCCCATGGCCGACCCCGACAACGTCTCGGAGTGGCAGGACTCGGGAGCCGTCATTTTGGGCGCCCCCTTCGATGGAGGCACTTCCTACCGAGCTGGGTGCCGCTTTGGCCCCCAGGCCATTCGCTTGACGGACTACCTGCCCCACGACGGCATGCGTCCGTCGATGGCCTTGGGCGTTGACCCCCTGGTCGAACTCAAGGTCAAAGACCTCGGCGACGTAGAGATGCCCTCGGGTGAAACGGAGCGTTCGCTGGCGGCATTAGAGGCCCGCGTTACCGCCATCGCGGCGCAGGGCGTCGTGCCGATCATTCTGGGCGGCGACCACACGATCGCGTTGCCTGACGTGACCGGCATTGCTCGCCACGTGGGTTGGGGCCGGGTCTCGGTCATCCACTTTGACGCTCACGCCGATACCGGCGACACCCAGTTCGGCTCGCTCCACGGGCACGGCACACCGATGCGCCGCCTCATTGAATCGGGGGCGTGCCGCGGTGACCGCTTCTTGCAAATTGGACTTCGCGGCTACTGGCCCGAACCCGAGACGCTGGCCTGGATGGCCGAACAGGGCATGCGATCCTTCGAAATGGGCGAGATTGTCGCTCGGGGGCTCGACGCTGTCCTCGACGAAGCGTTGACGATTGCCATGTCCGACTGTGACGCCGTGTTTTTGTCGGTCGATGTCGACGTGGTCGATCCCGGTTCCGCCCCCGGCACCGGTACGCCCGAGCCTGGCGGCCTCTCGAGCCGTCAGCTCCTTGACGCCGTGCGGCGGATTGCGATGGAGGTGCCACTCGGTGGTGTCGATGTCGTAGAAGTCTCGCCCCCGTACGACCACGCCGAGATCACCGCCTACCTGGGGAACCGTGTTGTGCTCGAGGCGTTGAGTGGACTGGCGTGGCGAGCCAAGGGCGCGCGCGGCGAAGCCCAGCGCAACCCAGCCGACCCCCTGCTCAAGGACCGTTAGTCGAGCATCGACGCCAAGATGGCGTCGATCAACTCCGACGTCGTATCGGGGTGGAGGAAGGCGAAGCGGGCGATGGTCTCGCCCTCCCACTTGGTGGGCGTCACGAAGGCCAATTGCTCACGAATCAGGCGTTCACTCCACGCGATGTACTGCGCTTCGGTCCAGCCCTTTCGACGGTAGAGGACGATCGACAGGGAAGCGGGACGTACGAGCTCAAACTCGTCGTGGGCCTCGATGGCCTTCGCCGCGTAGTCGGCGAGGTCGATAGCGGCCTGGGTAGCGCTCTCGTAGGCCGCGACGCCATTGGTCACCAGTGAGAACCAGAAGGGTAGGCCTCGGGCGCGACGCGAGAGGTGGAGACCGAAGTCCGAGGGGTTCCACTCCTCGAGGCTCTCCTCGTCCTGGTGCAGGATGTCGAGATAGCTCGCCTGCTGGGCGAGGAAGGCCTTGGCCGCCACGGGCTTGCGGTAGAGCAACGCGCAGCAGTCAAGCGGGGCGAACAGCCACTTGTGAGGGTCAACAATGAAGCTGTCGGCGTGGCGGATACCGGAGAGCAAGTCCCGCTGTTCGGAGAACAGGGCGGCGCCACCGTAGGCACCGTCGACGTGGAACCAGAGATCGTTGGCGCGGGCGTAGGTGCCGAGCCCCTCAAGATCGTCGACAATGCCGGCGTTCGTGGTGCCGGCGGTGGCGACAATACCAATGACGGTCTCGGGGTGCGGGTCGTTGGCTAGTGCGCGTTCGAGTGCGGCCAGCGTGAAGCGGTGATCATCGGGCTCGACAACGAGCGCCTCGACACCGAGTACGTGCAATGCCTTACCGATACTCGAGTGCGCGTCGGCGGAAATGGCGAACCGCACCTCGTGCCGAGGAATCTCGGGATGGCGCACCTGACCGGTGTCACGTCCGACCGTGAGCGCCGAGAGATTACCGATCGTGCCACCGGAGACGAAGGCCCCACCACTTCCCTCGGGCATGCCGGCCCGTTGGCTCAGAAACTGCAGCGCCTGAT
>DAIPLC010000114.1:0-4930 GCA_036769405.1 Acidimicrobiales bacterium | reverse complement strand
CTCGTCGCTCTTCATCGCCAGTCCGATTTTGGCCGTTCTGAAGGAACGCGAGCCACGTTTCCAGGAGTTGGCGGCTCGCGTCGCCGCTCGCGGTGAACACCGAGTGTTCAACGCCGCTAGCGCCGCCGTCTTTGCCTCCGAAGGCAACCAGCGCATCGCGGGTGTGGCGTCGGCGACGGGTGCAGTGCGCCCTGACGGTTCGGTCATCGCACCGCGACCACGCAAACAAAAGCGTCGTTAGTGCGTAGGCTGGCGTAATGGTCAGTCTGACACCCCTGGGTCACGATCCGGCCCTTGAGGGGTCGATTGATCGGTTGGTGGCGCGATACTTATCCCACCACGCCGATGGCACAGACACCCTCATTCGCCTTGCCGGCACGGTGGCTATCAACGCCCACGACGGCCAATTGCGACGTTCGGGTGAGCCATACGTCACGCACCCCATTGCCGTGGCTGATATCACCGCTGACCTCGGTCTCGATGACCTCACCATCGCTGCGGCCCTCCTGCACGACGCTGTTGAAGACACCGGTGTGACCACCGAATGGCTCGCGCGCGAGTTTGGCGATGACGTCGCCGCTGTGGTGGAGGGTGTGACCAAGCTGGACCGTTTGGAGTTTGACTCCAAGGAAGCCCAGCAAGCGGCCACCATCCGCAAAATGTTGATCGCCATGGCCCACGACTGGCGGGTGCTGATGATCAAACTCGCCGACCGCACGCACAACATGCGCACTATTTCGGCCATGCCGATGGACCGCCAACGCTCGATCGCGCAAGAGACCCTCGACATCTACGCCCCGCTAGCGCACCGCATGGGTGTACAGAAGCTCAAATGGCAGCTCGAGGACCTGTCCTTCGCCACGTTGCACCCAAAGCGTTACGCCGAGATTGAACAGATGGTCGCCTCGCGTCAGCCCGAACGGGAGAGTTACCTCGACGAGATCACTGCCTCGCTACGGTCCCGCCTCGATGAGTTGGGCGTCGCAGGGACGATTACCGGTCGCCCGAAGCACTACTGGTCCATCTACGAGAAGATGGTCGTGGGGGGCAAGGAGTTCGACGAGATCTTCGACCTCGTGGGCCTACGAATCATCGTTGATGACGAGCGCGAATGTTGGTCCGCCCTCGGTGCGGTGCACGCACTGTGGTCACCCGTTTCTGGTCGTTTCAAGGACTACATCAATTCGCCTAAATTCAACCTCTATCAGTCTCTCCACACGACGGTCATTGGACCTCGAGGTAAGTCAATTGAGGTCCAAGTGCGGACACAGGAGATGCACCGACGGGCGGAGTTCGGTGTTGCGGCTCACTGGTCATACAAGGAGGGTTCGTCACCTCAGGAACTTGCCTGGATGCAACGCGTCGTCGACGCCCAGGAGGAGGACTCCGACCCCATCGCTTTCCTGGAGGCCCTCAAACTCGACCTCGGCCAAGACGAGGTCTACGTCTTCACACCGAAGGGAAGGGTCATCCCGTTGGTGGAAGGCGCCACGGCCGTGGACTTTGCCTACGCCGTCCACACCGAGGTCGGTCACCGCTGTGTCGGCGCGAAGGTTAACGGACGATTGGCACCCCTCGACACTCGACTCAACTCCGCCGATGTGGTTGAGATTGTCACCTCGAAATCAGAGGATGCGGCTCCGTCGCGAGACTGGCTCAACTTTGTCCAGTCGTCGAGAGCGAAGGGGCGTATTCGGCAGTGGTTCCAACGGGAACGCCGCGAAGACGCCATCGAAACTGGTCGGGAAGAACTGACCAAGGCTCTTCGCCGTGAAGGACTCCCGATCGCCGCCTCACTCTCCGGTCCGTCGCTCGAGGCCGTTGTGAGTGCGCTGGGCCTCGAGAATGTCGACGCCCTCCTCATCTCAATTGGTGGGCACCAGATCTCGGCGGGAGCCGTCGTCCAGCGTCTCACACGAGAGATGTCGACTGGCGAGGTAGCCCCTCTCCCCACCACCGTGGCGCGGGCGCCGAGCCCCCACCGGGCCGGTCGTCGGAGTGCTGGCGTCTACGTCGAGGGCCTCGATGACGTCATGATTCACTTGGCTCGATGCTGCTCGCCCGTACCTGGGGACGGGATTATGGGCTTCGTCACTCAAGGTCGTGGCGTATCGGTCCACCGGGACGACTGCTCTAACGCCGTGGCCCTCGCCAATCGGCTGGGGGAGCGCATCATCGACGTTGAGTGGGACGGTTCCGCCCACGGTCACTACCGGGTCACGTTGGAGGTTATGGCTTTCGACCGGTCGCGATTGTTGCTCGACGTTTCTCGGGTCGTTGCGGAGTTCCACCTCAATATCGTTTCGTCGTCGACCGCCACGTCCGGCTCCCGAATCGTTCGCATGGTCTTTGACATGGAACTCGCCGACCCCAGTCACCTCTCGTCACTACTTTCCGCACTCAAGGGTGTGGACGGCGTCTTTGATGCCTTTCGCCAACTACCAGGACAACACAAGGGATCATGAGCACTCAGCCTCCATTTCAATCACCCGTTGGCACCCACGACGTCATCGGGGCCGAATCAGCTCTCTGGGAGGGTCTGATTGCTCGCTTCGCCCAGATGGCGTACCGCTACGGCTTCTCCATGGTGCACACACCGATCTTCGAAGAGGTCGGTGTCTTCAACCGGGGCATCGGCGAGAACTCGGACGTCGCAAAGAAGGAGATGTACGTCTTTGAAGATCGCGGCGGTCGGGTGTACGCCCTTCGGCCGGAGGGAACAGCCTCTATTGTTCGCGCCTTCGTCGAGCACCAGCCAACCACGCCCTTCAAGGCGTGGTACGTCACTCCCGCCTTCCGGTACGAGCGTCCTCAGGCTGGTCGCTATCGCCAGCATCACCAGGTCGGCGTGGAAGTGCTCGGTTCCGAGGATCCGGCCGTTGACATTGAGGTCATTTCGCTCGCGTGGCGCTTTTACCAGTCACTCGGCCTCAGCAATGTTCGACTTCTCATCAATTCGATGGGGCACGACGTCTGCCGGGGCGCCTTCGTGCAGGCGTTGCGCGATGTGCTCGCCACCAACGCCTCGTCGTTGTGTGAGGAACACCAAAAGACTTTCGGTGACAATCCCCTCCGCGTCCTCGACTGCAAGAAAGAGGCCTGTATCGCCGTCACCGAGAGCGGCCCCTCGCTCCCGAATTACTTGTGCGAAGACTGCCAACAGCACTTTTCCGCGGTGACCGCCGGCCTCGATGCCATTGGCATTGGCTACACCTTGACGCCTCGGCTGGTCCGCGGCTTTGACTATTACACCCGCACCACGTTTGAATTTGTCGCCGACGCTCTCGGCTCCGCCCAGAACGCCATTGGCGGAGGTGGTCGCTACGACAAGCTCGCCGAGCAACTCGGTGGTGCGCCGACCAGTGGTATCGGCTTTGGATCAGGTATTGAGCGCCTGCTTCTCGCGCGCGAAGCGGAGGGGGTCGGCACTGCCCTCATCAACCGCGTTCCCGATGTGTTTGTCGTTGACACGACCGATGCGGATGTAGCCACGCCACTCGTTGACTCGTTGCGATCGGCCGGGTACGCCACTCAGCGGGCATTTGACGGACGATCGATGAAATCGCAGATGAAGGTGGCCGACCGATCGGGCGCTCGCCTCGCGCTCCTGATTGGACCTCAAGAACACGCGGCTGAGGAGATTACAATCAGAGACCTGCGCAGTACTGATTTTGAACAAACGCAGCAGCGCGTTCGGGCAAGTGACATTTTCAGCGCAGTACAAGAACGACTAGGTAAGTGACCCCATGACCCAGAACATTGAAGCAACCAGCCTGCGTGACCTCCTCTGTGGCTCACTCAACGAGTCGATGATCGGCGAGCGCCGCACCGTCTGCGGTTGGGTCGCCAAGCGCCGCGAACACGGCGAGCACCTGGCCTTCGTCGACGTTCGTGACCGTTCGGGCGTCGTCCAGTGCGTCGTTGACGGATCGGTGGACGTGCGCAGTGAATACGTCATCCGCGTCACCGGTACCGTTCGCCAGCGTCCCGAGGGCACCATCAACGACAAACTGGCCACGGGTGCCGTCGAATTGACCGACTGCGTCGTCGAAGTACTCAGCGCTGCCGAGCCACCTCCCTTTCAGATTGACGACCGGTCTGATGTCGACGAACTCGTTCGCCTGCGGTATCGCTACATCGACATTCGTCGCGAGAACATGCAGAAGAACCTACGACTGCGCGCCGCTATCAACGCCACCTTGCGCCGTTCCATGGACCGTCAGGGTTTCTGCGAAGTAGAGACACCCTTGCTCTGGGCACCGACACCCGAGGGTGCTCGCGAGTTTGTGGTGCCGTCACGGCTCCACCCCGGTGACTTCTACGTGCTGCCCCAGAGCCCCCAGATTGCCAAGCAGTTGCTCATGGTTGGTGGGTTCGACCGGTACTACCAAATCGCCCGCTGCCTGCGCGATGAAGACCTTCGTGCCGACCGGCAGTTCGAGTTCACGCAGATGGACATTGAGGCCAGCTTCGTGACCCAGGAGGACATCTTCGCCTTCGTCTCCGAGGCGGTACTCGACGCCGCCGAAATGGCTACTGGCGAACGCCCTGGCCCCATTGGTCGGATGACCTGGGCCGACGCCCTCGACCTCTACGGAACGGACAAGCCCGACCTCCGCTTCGGCATGGTCCTACAGAACCTGTCCGAAGCCTTCGCTGAAACAGAAGTCAAGGCCTTCGGTGCACCCGTTGTGAAAGCGATTCGAGTACCCGGTGGCGCCGAATTCTCACGCTCGAAGCTGGATGCGCTCACCGAACAGGCCAAGGGACTCGGAGCGAAGGGCCTCGCGTGGTTCCGCATTACCCCAGAGGGCCTCGACTCACCATTGGTGCGGTTCCTCAATGAGGCCGAGCAGGACGCCATTCGCGGTGTCGACAATGCCGTCGAGGGTGACCTCATTTTGATCGTGGCTGACGAGTACGAACTCGC
>DAIPLC010000113.1:0-4932 GCA_036769405.1 Acidimicrobiales bacterium | reverse complement strand
TTCTGGACCTGCAACTCCCCGACATCGACGGCCTCGAGGTCTGCCGTCGCCTGCGCAGCGCCGGCGACGCGACACCGATTCTCATGCTGACCGCCCGCGACGCCGTGAATGACCGGGTGGCGGGGCTGGATGTTGGCGCTGACGATTACCTGGTCAAGCCCTTCGACCTCGCCGAACTGCTCGCTCGACTTCGGGCCCTTCTTCGACGCCGCGTGGTCACTGAGGGCGAGGACTCTGTCGTGCGCTTCGAGGATGTCACGCTCAATCGCATGACTCGAGAAGTGCGCCGTGGTGACCGTGCCATTGAATTGACGAAAATTGAGTTCGAACTGCTCGAGCTCTTCTTGCAGCACCCTCGACAGGTGTTGACACGCGACCAGATTTTGGACCTGGTGTGGGGCTACAACTTCGACACGGGTACGAACTCGCTGGCCGTGTACATCGGCTACCTGCGTCGCAAGCTCGAGGGTGAAGGAGAAACGCGACTCCTGCAGACCATTCGCGGCGTGGGCTACGCCCTGCGACCATCGTGACCCTGACGTTTCGCACGCGCGTTCTCGTGGCGACCGTTTCCGCCACACTGATCGCCGTAGTACTACTTAGCGCGACGTCGTTTCTTACGACCCGTAGTGCGTTGCTGCGATCGGCGGACCAATCCCTCCAACAGCTCTCATCGCCCTACGGTCCCGAAAAAGACCCCGCGAATAACTTTGTCTACGCCAACGGGAAATCAGTGAATATTCCCGCGGTATTTATTGACGACACTGTTCGCCGCGAAGCGAGTGAGGGACATCACAAGATCTACCGCACGGTCAACGTGCAGGGTCAGTGGTTTCGAGAACTCTTAATTCCCGCCGTTTTAGACGTCGAGGGCTCCTGCAGCACCATGGACTGCATCCATCAAAATCGCGGCACCGAGGTGTACATCCTCCAGTTCAACGGCCAGGTCCTAGAACTTCGCAACCTTCTGCGCAATCTCTTTGTGGCCGCGGCTGCCGTCTTGTTGCTGGCCATTTCCCTGGGCCTGCGACTGACCCGCCAAGCCCTTCGCCCCCTCGAGACGGTGACCAACGAAATCGAAGCAATTGCTGAGGAGAACGACGTCACTCGCCGCATTAGCGAGGGCGGTCTAGACGAACTAGGTCGCCTCCGTCGCGTCTTCAACAAACTTCTCACGTCAGTGGAAGAGAGCCAGGCCCTCCAGCGCCAACTCGTGCTTGACGCAAGTCACGAGTTGCGCACGCCGCTAACTTCACTGCGCATGAACGCTCAAGTCATGACGCGAGCGTCGGAACTTACTGGCGAGGACGTGCAGCAGCTGACCCACGACATGGTGACGCAGGTCGACGAACTCGCCACCCTCATCACCGACCTCGGCGAACTCGCCCGAGGCGAGCGATCTGAGGGGCCGGTGGTTTCACTTCGTTGGGATGAAGTCGTTGACGACTGCGTCGAAACGGCCCGCACCTACGCGCGCATCAAGAACATCACGATTGACGCGCGAACGAGCGAAGTTGTCGTCTCGGGTCGCCGTGATCGCCTCGTTCGGGCGGTCTCAAACCTGCTCACCAACGCCGTGAAATTCACCCCCGAGAACGGCACCATTCGCGTGCGCCTCGTTGATGGTGTCCTCACCGTCGCCGACAGCGGACCGGGCGTCGCGGACGAGGATCGCGACCACGTCTTCGATCGGTTTTGGCGCGCCCCGTCGAGTCGTGGCCTCCCCGGTTCGGGTCTCGGCCTCGCAATTGTGGTACAGGTGGTTGACGAATTTGGCGGTGAGATTTCGGTTGACCGCGACAGCGATCTCGGTGGCGCCCTCTTCACAATGGCGTTGCCGACGCAGAACCCCGCGTCGTAAACAGGCGCCGTGATCACCGATTTTCACGCACCGGTAATTTCGACTAGTGTTCTCTAAGCCATGGGATCATTAATTAAGAAGCGCCGTAAGCGCATGCGCAAGAAGAAGCACAAGAAGATGTTGAAGCGGACTCGCTTCCAGCGTCGAGCTGCTGGTAAATAGTCAGCGACGCCCCAAGGGCGTTGTTTGTGTTTGTACTACTTGAACTGTACCGACAGGACTCATCACGTCCCAGGTCGACAGGCCACGCTGGACGTGGCCTTCAAGGAAAAATGTCGAACCTGATCCTGCCAAATGCACCGGACCGAAGGTCGCGGACGCCCACGCCATAACGTCGGCGAGTCGAGGTTCGACCAGATGCGCCGGGGCTTCCAAATGGTTGCGACCTTCAGGACGATTCCCCGAGGCCACCAATTCGTCGTAGGCCTGGTACACCGCTGGGGTTGACACAGAAAATGGTGGCAGGAAGAGCGTCACGTCGCGCGTCAACGGTGCGAGAGGCTCGATGAACTCCCCCACCCCAGTCACGAGCGCCCGCCCACCACGTTGACAGAAGGGCACGTCGCCGCCGAGTTGGAGGGCCACGAGATCGTCAACCCCACCGCCCCACCGCAAGATGGCGGCCGCATCGGCGCTCCCGCCACCCAGTCCACCCCCGACGGGAATGCGCTTGGTTAGCGTGACATTCGCTCGGCGGCCGAGTAAGCGCAGGGCCCGAGAAATTAAGTTGTTCTCCCCGAGTGGCAAGGGTGGTCCACCCAGAATGGTGAGTCCGTCGCCCTCGGGATCAATGACGAGTTCGTCACACAGTCCTAGGGTGGTCATCTCGCTGCGTAGCTCGTGGTAGCCATTCGACCGGCGGCCGGTCACCTCGAGATACCAGGTCAGTTTGGCGGGTGCCAGCACTACTTAGCCGCCGCGAGTCGGGCGAACTCCTCGAGCGTGAGCTCTTCGGGTCGGCGAGTTTCGGCAACGTCAGCACGTTCAAAGACGCCCTCAGTTACCCAGTCGTGCAGGGAGCGGCGAAGCATTTTTCGCCGCTGCGCAAAGGCGGTGCGGATAACGGTGAACAGTTCCGCCTCCGAGACCACGGCCGGATCAATGCGCACGTCGGGTCGACGAACAATCGACACCAACGCCGAATCGACGTTAGGTTTCGGGATGAAAACGTTGGGGCTCACTTTGCCCACCACGTTGGCGTCCGCGAAGTACTGCACCCGCAACGACACGGCGCCGTAGGCCTCGTCACCGGCGTAGGCGGCAAATCGTTCGCCGACTTCCTTTTGCACCATGACGAGTAGTCGCTTGATTGACGGTACCGTCTCGAGCAAGTGGAGGACGAGGGGCGTGGCGACGTTGTAGGGCAAATTGGCGACGACCACCGTGTCGCGGCCCGCAAGGATGGTCTCGTAGTCCGCCAGGAGTGCATCAGCGTGGTGCACCACGACGCCGTGGGGTTCAACCACTGAGCGCAACGGCTCCAGCAGGTAGCGGTCAATTTCAATGGCCTCGACCTTCGCGCCAGTCTCGACCAGCGCCAGGGTCAGTGATCCCAACCCGGGGCCGATTTCTAAGACGAAATCGCCCTCCCCCACGTTGGCGAGACGGGCGATGCGTCGAACCGTATTGGGGTCAACAACGAAGTTTTGCCCCAGCGCTCGCGATGGTTTGAGGCTGTACTGAGTAAGAAGGTCCCCGAGGGACGTACGCGAATGAGTCACCACCACACTCTGACAGGTATGACACCTCGGGCGAGCGGGGCGAGCTGTGAAAAATCGGCGGTACTCAAATCAACGACCCGTAGTCCACCAGATGCTTCGCGGTCATTGATCACGCAGGTAATCGTACGGCCCGTCTGCGTGTTGCGAACCCAGACCTTCACGCCGTAGTGCAAGTAGTGCGACGCACAATGCCCTGGGGTATTCGGGTACCACGTGGCCTGACCAACCAGGGCCCGGTGTCGCACCACCCGCGGCGCGGGTGCTGCGACGGGCGAACGGTGGGGCACGGCCTTTTGTCCCGTGGGTGCTGGGACGATGCGCTGCACCGTGACGATGAGCTCGGCACCCGGGGCCACGGGTGTTCCCGGTGCGGGGTGCTGCGCCAAAACATCGTTCCACCGTCCCGCCGGTGAACCAATGCGCAGGACCACCAGGTGAAGCCGCCGGTGGCGAACGACCCAGTTCGTAAATCCGAAGCCTTGACCGCGGACGTCTGCCATAGGTGTCAGCGTGGGTCGGCGCACGTGATGGACGCGGCGACGACGCGGATGGGTAACGGGGTGCTTGGTGACAATGGGGGTTGACGTGACGTCAAGGTGGATGGTTGAGAACAGGGAGACCGTCGTTCCGGCCGCGGGAAGCTGCCCCACGACGCGCGTCCACGAACTGGTCGACGATCCCGGGCCCGAGGTGGAGAAGTAGAGGTGGGCCGCCTTCAGCGTGGCGAAGGCCTGCGCGTGAGTCTCACCGACCAGATTCGGGAGAGTCTCGGTGGCGGGACTGGCCCCGACCATCGAAGGGGTCACCAGTACGCCCACGGCGAGCGTGGCGCAACTCAGCACCCTGCGTATGAAATGTGGTTGGAGTGGGCGGCGTTCGCGCGACACGTTGCGACCCCCTTCAGGTTGGTCCGCCAGTGGCATCGTCCGGCCCCATAACGCTAGGGCGTGCGGTGTAAAAAAGATAGATTTTTTTCTACAGAATTAGAAAATACCTGATGAATGCTTATTTACGCTGGTGGCAGGCCGAACAAACGGGCCGTATTCGCCGCCGTGACGGCGCGAACGACGTCAACGTCTTCCCCACGCAAAGCGGCGACAAATTCACCAACGAGCGACACGTACGCCGGCTCATTGTCACGTCCACGGTGGGGCACCGGGGCGAGAAACGGTGCATCCGTCTCTACGTGCAGTCGGTCGAGTGGCACGAGTCGGGCAGCGTCACGCAGCACTTCGGCATTCTTGAACGTCACGACGCCGGAGAGCGAAATATCACAGCCCCGTTCGAGACAGCCTGCCGCCTCACTTGGCGTGCCGGTGAAACAGTGAATGACCGTCCGCTCGGGCACCC
>DAIPLC010000112.1:0-4961 GCA_036769405.1 Acidimicrobiales bacterium | reverse complement strand
AGTGGGTAGTCCTCGTTGCCAACGGCCTGCACGAGCAAGTTACCCACACCGGGGTAGTTGAAGATCTGTTCGACCAACAGTGAACCCGAAACCAGCAAACCAATGGCCAGGGCGAAGTTCGCCACCGAAGGCAAAATGGCATTGCGGGCCGCGTGAAAGATGACGCGTCGGCGGGGCAATCCCTTCGCCACAGCCATCAATACGAAGTCTTCGGCCACCGTCGTAATCATCATGTTGCGCATACCGAGCATCCATCCGGCCAGCGAGGAGAGCACGATTGAGAGGATGGGCAACTGACTGTGGCGGAACAGACTCCAAATGTAGGTGGTATTCCAGCCCGGCGTGAGGTACTGGTCGTAGGCGTTTTGCAACGGGAAGAAGTGGTAGTGAACGGCGAAAAGCATGATCAAGATGGTGCCGAGGAAGTAGTACGGCACGCTCTGGAGGAAGGTAGCGACGGGAATCACCGAGTCCGCGCGCGAGCCGCGCGTCCAGCCGAAGACCACGCCGAGGAACGTACCAATAATGAAACTCAAGACGGCGGCAACACCAATGAGTCCGACGGTCCACCAGATCTGCGAACCAAGAACTTGCGCGACGGGCGCAGAAAGGCTGATGGAGGTACCCAGTTGACCGTGCAAGAGGTGGTCCCAGTAGTGCAGGTACTGAATGTAGAGAGGCTGATCCAATCCGGCGCCGAACTGTTCCTTGATTGCTCGAATTTCTTCTGGCGTAACTCGTCCGGTCAGCTTGGCGATCAACTGCTGAATGGGGTTACCGGGCATCAGGTGGGGCAAAATGAAGTTGACCGTGATAGTCACCCAGGCCGTAAAGGCGTAGACACCGAAGCGTCGAAGAAGCAATCTCATTGGGACATCATTTCTCTTACCGGACTCATTTCTTCACCATGTGAACTGCGACATGACAATTAAGCCGCCGTTGGCGGAGAGAGAGCCACGATGCTCTTCTGCGTTGGGGGGGCAAAAACTTTTAACCGCAGGAGCGGATTAGGAGATATTACGTCACTGTTGCATAGGCCTGCAACGGAGATGAGTTCTTTCCCACGCGAAAATCACAGGTTTAATCGAACACTCAACTGGACAACGTTGTCTTTGTCCTTCCTGCGACGACGACCTCTCACTCCTTCACGACACGGGTCTCGATCATCTTCCGAAGTGCGTCGCGATCGAGGGCGTAACTGCGATGGTCAGCACGCCCGTCCATCGTTTCGTTGACCACGAGGGAGTTCCACACTGCTTCCTCGGTGGCGTCAACGACGGCCTCGAAAAAGGGATCAATGCACCCCCACGGTACGAACTGGAGTACGTGCAGCCCTTCACTCCCGTTCGGAAAGGTGCTGTCAAGCGCCCCAGCGTTCGCGGTGGAGAACGCGATAAAAATGTCACCAGAAAAGTGGCTTCCCGACGTACCAGTACGAGCAAGACCATTCGTCACGCGGCGGGCGAGCGCGCGAAGTTGATCCGGCAGCAGCGGTGCGTCAGTCGCCACCACACCGATGCACGAACCCGCGCCCGCGAAGTGACGGTCTCGAGCGAACCAGTCATCGGTCTCGATGGGGCAGGGTGTCGCCATCATCCTCCCAATGGGAAGTCCGCGATAGGAGAGCTCGGCGCGGTCACCAAAATTTGTTTGCAAAAAGACGCCGACGTGGTACTCACTTCCGGCAAAAGCCACACGGCGCGACGATGTACCGTTTCCACCCTTGAAGCCGTAGCAGTTCATGCCGGTGCCGCCACCGGCCGAACCCTCGACTACGCCGTCGACCGACGCGGCGTCGAGGGCGGACCACACATGCGTTCCGTGCACGTGGTCTCCATTGATGTCATTGAGGTAGCCGTCCCACGTCTCGGCCACCACTGGCAAGAGCCACTGGGCGGCTGCACCACCGTGGTGCCGGGCCACCCAATCAATCACCGCACGGTGAACCGTTCCCACGGCGTGCGTATTCGTCAGCAGTAGTGGCGTGTTTAGTGAGCCCGATTCATTGATCCAGTGTGCGCCGGTAAGTTCGCCATTCCCGTTTTGCGAGTGCAACCCAGCGGCCACCGCTACCCCCACCCGCTCGGCACCGAGGGGAAGTACTGCCGTGACACCGGTGCGCACACTGTCGCCTGACACCACCGTGGTCATGCCTACGGTCACACCGGGGACATCGGTGATGCCATTAACAGCCCCCGTTAATCCGTTGAAGATAAGACCGAGATCTCGCGCCCTTAGTGGTCGTGTGGCGGCACCGTCTGACATACCTTCTCCCTCTCGGAGTGCTGTTCTCTACGCACTCGCACTACGCAGTTTTCACCACGGGACCGGTTGCGCAGTGGACACTAACTAGGGTGTAGCTGTGAAGCTTTTCCCCGCAGTGCTGAGTGAGTACATCGGTAGCCTTCTCCTCACCGCGATTGTTATTGGCTCCGGCATCGCCGCCCAACAGTTGTCGCCGGGGCAAATTGGCCTCGAGTTACTGCAAAACGCTGGGGCCACGGCCGCCGGTCTCTACGTGCTCATCACACTTTTCGGACCGGTCTCTGGGGCGCACTTCAACCCACTGGTGTCATTGGTGGACGTCATCGTGCACAAGGCCTCGTGGCGGCGGGCCCTCGCGTACCTGCCCGCACAGGTCGCCGGCTGCTGCACCGGCGCCGTACTCGCCAACGCCATGTTCGCCCTTCCGGTCGTCACGCTCTCCACGCACCACCGAATCACCGGCCCCCACCTCTTGGCCGAAGGTGTCGCAACCGCGGGACTCATCCTGGTCATCTTCGGTCTCTCGCGAACCGGTCAGTCGGCCAAGTCAGCGCCGGCCGTAGCGTGCTACATCGCCGCAGCCTATTTCTTCACGAGTTCGACGAGCTTCGCGAACCCCGCTATCGCTATCGGGCGCATGCTCACGAACTCCTTCGCCGGGATCGCGCCTTCCTCGGTGCCGCTCTTCATCATTGTTGAGTGTGGTGGCGCCGCTCTCGCGTTGGTGCTCTTACACCTCTTGTTCTCAGAAAGGAACACCAATGTCCACTCCTGAAGTCCTCTTTGTTTGTGTCCACAATGCCGGTCGAAGCCAAATGGCTGCCGCCTTCCTGGCGCATCACGGTGGCTCGGACGTGATCGTCCGCTCCGCCGGTACCGCGCCCGCCAACACCATCAATCCCATCGTCGTTGAGGCCATGGCCGAGAAGGGCATTGACCTACTCGCGTCCGGTGCGACCCCGAAGGTACTCGAGGCAGACGTCGTCCAACAGTCGGACTACGTCATCACGATGGGTTGTGGCGATGCCTGCCCCTTCTTCCCCGGCGTCAACTACCTGGACTGGCAGCTCGAGGACCCCGCCGGTCAAGACTTGGCTTTTGTCCGCACGGTCCGCGACGCCATCGAGAAACTCGTTCTCGACCTCGTCGCCGAGTTACGGAGTAAGTAGCCGACACGGGGATTGTCGCTGGCCCCCGTCGTAAACTTCCCTTCGTGTCAACGCCGTCGCCCTCGAGGTACTTCACGTACATCGTCACCAGCATCACGTGGGGCTGCTCGTTCATCTTCATCAAGCTCTCCCTCGGCTTTCTCACGCCCTTTGGCGTCGCCTTCGGCCGGTGCCTTTTTGGGGCCGCAACATTGCTCCTCATAGCCAAAGTGCGTTCCATCGCGCTGCCCAAATTTGGCGTGATCTGGGGCCGCCTCCTTCTCGTCGCCCTCTGCATCAACGTCCTGCCCGGCATCTTCTTCGCTCTGGCCGAAACGCGCACCACCACAATCCTCGCCAGCATCATTAACGCCTTGGTGCCACTGACCTCCCTGTTCTTCATCACGGTGGTATTCCGCGATGAGCGCATCACCCGCCAACAGGCGCTCGGCCTGGCCATCGGTTTCGGTGGCGTGCTCGTGGCCTTTGGTGTGTGGCAGGGCATGGGGTCAAATCCGTGGTGGGCCGTTGGCGCACTCCTCGCGGCCGTCACCCTCTACGGTGTCACGTTTCCCTATATCCGTCGCCACATAACGCCGCTCGGCATTAACCCGGTGGCCTTATCGGCCACGCAACTACTCATCAGCGTGGTCGTCCTGACGCCAACATTTCTCATCGATGGCCTCAACGGACACGGGGTGACGTTGCGAGCCGGCTTCGCCATCGTCATCCTCGGCACCTTCAGTAGTGGACTGGCCTTCATGTGGAACTTTCGCACCATTCAACTCTTGGGGCCCTCAACGGCGTCAACCGTGACCTACTGGTCGCCCCTCGTGGCCACCATCGTGGGCATCCTCTTTCTCCACGAACAACTGTTCTGGTTTCAACCAGTCGGCACCGGAATCGTCCTGCTCGGTTCGGCAATTAGCCAGAACCGTCTGCACTGGCCCGCGCGTTCGCGCTAGACGAGCTGGAGTCGCGTTAGAAGCTCATTCGGTGCGACCACGTAGAGGCGATTCACCGCTCGAGTGACGGCCACGTAGAGGTCGTTGTCGCGCATCCCCTTGGGGCCAACTGCCACGATCACGACCGCGTACTCAAGCCCCTTGGCCCGAAGTGCGGTTTCACAGGCCGGTGTCGTGCGATCGGGGTCGTCGACGATACCGAGGCGAAGTTCATCACGCAGAAGATCGCGGGTCGTGCCGTCACCGGCCACCACCAACACGTCGCGCGGGTGCACATCGACATCGCGCAAACGGGCGAGACAGTCGGCCACCCCAGCAACGACTTCGGTCGCCTTTTCGGCCACCACGCCCAACAACTCCTCACTGGTGGGCAAACCAGGTGACGCCACTGACCCGTCAAGGAAGCGACGAGCGAGCCGCGCGATGTCACGAGAGTTCCGCACGTTATGACGAAGCTCACCGTGGACCCAGCCGGCGGCGATACTCGGCACACTGAACCCGCGCGCCATGACTTCTTGGTGCATGTCACCCAGGAGAAAGAACTTCCCGTCACCATCGGGGTCAAGGAGCGATTCGAGCAGAC
>DAIPLC010000111.1:0-5004 GCA_036769405.1 Acidimicrobiales bacterium | reverse complement strand
ACGACCACCGGTTACGCCGGATTGTGGGACACCAATCCGACGAGGTTGTCTTCGGAATCGCGAAAGAAGGCCATTGTTTCCGCGTACCCCGCTGGGCCGAAGAGTCCGGTCTCGTCCACGAAAATCACGTGGGGCTCGGTTTCGATGATGACGCCTGCCGTGCGCAAACGTTCCGTAGTTGCCGCTACATCGTCAACGCCGAGGTAGTGCAACGCGGTTGGCGCGCCGGTGTCGAGTAGGAGTCGAGTGGTGCCGAGTGAAAAGAATGCAAGGCCGGGTGGATTGAACGTGACGAGGTGCGTGAGACCGACCACGTCACGATAAAACGACACCGCCCGGTCGAGGTCCACCGCCCGCTGGGCTACTTGATGAAGGTGGGAAATTTCCATACGCCGACACTTTAAATGAAAGGTTGAAGTCCTGCTGGCCACCACGTCGTCAGCAATCTCTTGAATGGTCGGATAGGGCACTGCCAGTACGCTGACTAGGCCGAACGGAGTTTCGCGCTAGCAAGGGAACGAGAAAACTATGTGCAGTCGCGTACAGTGCAAAACCTGCGGAAAGCCAACCTGGCAAGGCTGCGGACTCCACATTGAACAGGCGCTCGAGGGTGTGGCCCTCGACGAGCGCTGCCACTGTGCGCCGAGCGTGAAGACCCCGACGAAAGCGTCGGGGCTGCTTGCCCGCCTCTTTGGCCGCTAACGCGACCGGTAGTGCTGTCGCCAAATCAAGCGATAGAGCTTGACGCGGCGAGGCAGTGAACGTAGTCCCGGAATAAAGGGCACGAAGACCACGAGGGCCGACAGCAGCATCATCGTTCCCCACACCAGCGCATCGGCATTCGAACTGGTGGAGTAGGGCTTGATTTGGTAGAGGAACGTGTACAGCCAGAGCCACGCTTGACCTGGAAAGCTCCCCGTTTCGTTCATCATGCCCCACTGATCGCCCGCCAAGTGCTTGTCGGAAGCCAGACCCGCGAAGTAGGTGCCGTCGCTCAAAAAGAGCAGCGGCTCGGTGTAGTTGGTGGAGTAGTAACTCGTGGAGTTGCTCAGTAGGGCATTGTCGAGGGCCCCCGACTGAGCCATGGTGGTGAGGCCTCCGATGAGCGACGGTACCGGGCCGGTGTTTGCGGTGGCGACCATGACTGAGTTGTGGATCGCCGTCGGAAGGTGGTTGCCATAGTTGGTGAGCCACGTCGAGCGTTGGGTCGCACTGGCGTGCTGCCACGTCGCGAGAGCGGTCGCAATGGCCGGCACACTGGTCTGCGTGCCGAGAGGACGTATGACGAAGTCCTGCGCGGCGTTGATCGGTATGGTGACCCCCATCAGGTTCACTAATGACACGGGACCAATGCTCTGCCCCGTACCGGGCACGTGGTTGTACGGTGCGCCGTACTGGGCGACGGCCGAGGTGCCGGAGAGTTCCTGGTACGCGGTGGTGGCGAAGTCAATCGGCGCCGCGTTACTCCACTGCTTGAGGGTCACTGGCTTGTCGTCGGGAGAGCCAAAGAGTACCGACAGCGTGAGGACAACGATGAGGACGAAGACCACCGCAATGGTGCCCTCCTTGAGGAGGTCGTAGGGGCGCTGGGCGCCGGTCCATTCGACCACGTCGACGTCGGGATTGAAGGGGCGTCGCTTCATGCCGACACCTTCTCGCTGACGTCAGCGAAGGGCGGCACCACGCCGCGCTTGCGGACGAGGAGGACGTGGCCGACCGTGAGGCCGAGTGCCACGAGGGGCAGGAGGATGATGTGCCACATCAACATCTGACCAAGGTTGAGCACATTGAAGACCGACCCGGCACCGGTCGCGTTAATGCCATCTTTGGCCTGAGTGGCGATCCACTGACCGTCAAAATTCGTTTGCGAAAGGTAGCCAGTGAAGGCTGCCCCAATGGAGGTAAGGAAGGTGACGGCTCCCGTGACCCAGGTCATGGAGCGACCGCCGCGCCACGCCGCCATGAAGTACTTGCCCCAGAGGTGAATCACCATAGCGAAGAAGAACACCTCGACGCTCCACAGATGGGTGGAGTTGATGAAGTGCCCCACGCCGCTGACGTGCCACCAGGTGGGCCCCATAATCGCGAGCAGGCACCCGGTCGCAATGACCATCACGAGGGCCGCCAGCGTCAGCACACCGAAGACGTAGATCCACGAGGCGACGTAGCTCGGTTGGGTGTCGGGCAGCATCTTCTCCGGTGGGAAGGTGCCCTCGACACGCTTACGCAGTCGGGTCGTCCATTGGCGTTCAATCTGCAGGTCGGTCATTTGTCCTCCTTGTCATGGCCAGGAAAGGGAATCAGCAGCGCGGCCACGAAGGCCGCCACCATAAGGACGATGACCACGGCATTGCCGTAGGAAACCTGGAGCACACCCCACGAAATGAAGTGACCGGGGTGACTCAGATTAAACAGAGCTGCGAATTGCTCGGGGTGAACCATACGTCTACCTCCTCATCGAGTGGAGCACGTCTCCCGTCTCCAACTTCATGACTAATAACTACCACAAGATTGTCTTTAGTGACGAATTTCGACAATTTTTCCTACAACAATGTGCGAAATTCATACTTCATCGCCGCGGTATGCGGTGCAGGCCTGGGTCGGTCGTAGCATGAGACCGTGCCGAGGTACCTCTTTGACCCGATGGGGCCCAACGCGATCATTGCGAGTGACAATCTTCACGTGCTGCACACCCTGCCCGACGGCGTCATTGACCTCATCTACGTCGATCCTCCGTTCAATACCGGCCGTGTGCAGTCACGGCAGTCGATCCAGACCTTGCGATCGACGACCGGCACTCGCATTGGCTTTAAGGGGCAGTCCTACGAGACCATCAAGGGTGCCCTCACCTCCTACGATGACGACTTCGAGGATTACTGGGCTTTCCTCGAACCCCGACTCGTCGAGGCGTGGCGCGTACTGGCACCCACCGGCACGCTCTATCTCCACCTGGACTACCGCGAAGTCCACTACGCCAAGGTCATGCTCGACGCCCTCTTCGGTCGAGAGAGCTTCCTCAACGAAATCATCTGGGCCTACGACTACGGCGCCCGGTCCAAGTCCAAGTGGCCCGCCAAGCACGACAACATCCTGGTCTACGTAAAGAATCCGCGGGCCTACACCTTCAACGCCACCGCGGTCGACCGGGAGCCCTACATGGCCCCCGGCCTCGTGACACCCGAAAAGGCCGCGCTCGGAAAATTACCGACGGACGTGTGGTGGCACACCATCGTGTCGCCGATGGGGAAGGAAAAGACCGGGTACGCCACGCAAAAGCCCGAGGGCATTCTCCGCCGCATTGTGCAGGCGAGCTCGAACGAGGGTGACTGGGTACTGGACTTCTTTGCCGGGAGCGGCACCACGGGGGCGGTGGCACAACAACTCGGGCGTCGCTTCATTGTGGTGGACCAGAATCCCGAGGCAATCGACGTCATGCGTCGTCGTCTGGGCGCTGGAAACCGAGATGATGTGACCGTCTTTGACGACCCAGAAATGGACTAATTCGTCGGTGGGTAGAGCCGCGCCACGGCGTGGTGGTGCTGGGCGAAGACGCAGCAACTCCTTGTCCACCACGTACTCCAGCCACTGAACAGGGTGGCCGCGAGCGTGAGCGAGCCGTAGAGGGGTTGGCGCTGGCCGAAGAAGGCGAGGCAGCAGACGGCGAGCTCAACGGTGATGATTCCAATCATCCAGAGGGCGACCGGACCGTACTCGAGACTGGCGTCGCGCACCTTCTGGTCGGGGTGTGACCGGCGACCCCAGAAACTCTGCAGCAGGGCGCACTTTTCGCTACGCGAGCATGAACGATAGGTCGACAGGTTCACCGCCGACACCTTAGGTCCTCCCAAGCGGTACGGTGACCACTATGGATTTCACGTCAGACAGCGCCCCCAGCACACCAGGGCCAGTAGCGCTCGTTGGTTCCGGTGAGTACCTCGAGGTCATGGCGGGCGTTGAGGGGGGCCTGATCGCGGGGCGCCCCCCGCGCTACGTACAGCTGGCCACTGCGGCAGTCCCTGACGGTCCCGACGTTGTCGCCAAGTGGCACCGACTCGGTCGAGTACAAGCCGAACGCCTCGGCGTGGAGCAGGTGATTCTCGATGTCGAAAGTCGGGCCGACGCCAACGACCCCGCTGTGGCGGCCTTGGTCGCTGGCGCTGGTCTCATCTATCTCTCCGGTGGCCACCCGACGTTCTTGGCTGACACGTTGCGAGACACGCTGGTCTGGTCCGCCATCGTCGACGCGTGGACCAACGGTGCCGCGCTCGCGGGTTGCTCGGCCGGGGCCATGGCCATGGGCACCTGGGTGCCCTCAATTCGTCATCCGCGTGGCGGTGGTGGCGTAGCGGGATTAGGAGTCGTGCCCCAGCTGCGGGTCATTCCCCATTTCGACGCCTACTTTTCGCGAACCCCCGACGTGGTGACGCGCTTCCTCGCCGGGAACGACGAGGCCGTCACCGTGGTTGGCGTGGATGAAAACACGGCCCTCGTCGGTGGCCCCACCGAGTGGCAAGTCCAGGGCACCTCGTCAGTCTGGGTTCTCTCGAAAGAGGAGCGAATCCCGCACGCGACTGGCTCTACGCTGCGCTTCTGAGCGACTCCTATGCTGGATGGGTGCTTGATCCCCACCCTCAGTCGCAGCCCCTGGCCTTCCTGAGAGCCACCGACGTGTTGGTCAAATTCGACGACGGTTCGTTGACGTCGCATCGTCTGGTTGATGCGCTGCTCGACCGCATTATCGCCCTCGATGGCCCCGGTGGACCAATAGCACTGCACGCCGTGGCGGCCGTGGCGCACGATGCGCTCGAGGTAGCCCACCAGCGCGACATTGAGCGCGCCAATGGTGACATTCGAGGTCCCCTGCACGGCGTGCCCGTGTTGATTAAGGACAACATCGAGGCCACGGGTCTCCCCGGTACCGCGGGGGCGACCGCCCTCGTTGGTCGCCCAGCCTACGACGCCGAACTGGTGACGCGCTTGCGCGACGCCGGCGCCATCGTGATG
>DAIPLC010000110.1:0-5085 GCA_036769405.1 Acidimicrobiales bacterium | reverse complement strand
GTTCGCGGTACTGTTGCCGATTTCCTCTACCCCTGCCTCGGCTGGATCCCTGACACCGCTGCCGTCCCCCGTGGCCTTGAAGCCACTGGTCACCCCCGCACTTGCGGGCGAGGGGGTCTGGTCACCCTCCGGCCGACTCGTCAACGGCATCCCCGCCATCGACACGACCTTCCTACGACCACCCCAGAACAGCGGCGTTCGCGCCGGCGTGGCGTGGATTGATGCGCGGCTTCTGCGGGCCACGCTGTATTCGGGCTCACTGAGTCCCGGTGGTTATTTTTGGAAGAACACCGCCCCGATTTCCCGTGTCGCCGCCAAGTCGCTGGTAGCCGCCTTCAACGGTGGCTTCTTACTTCGCGATTCCCACGGGGGCTACTTCAGTGAACACCACCTCGTGGCCGGGCTGGTTCCGGGTGACGCCTCGCTCGTTGTGTACCGCGACGGCTCGATGGCCCTGGGCGCATGGGGTCGCGACGTCACGATGACACCGGCAGCGGTGGCGGTGCGACAAAACCTGACCCTCCTCGTCGACCACGGCGCACCCGTTCGGGGACTCTCCCGCTACGACATCTCGGCCTGGGGATTCGCCCTCAACCGCGTCGTCGATACGCCACGGTCGGGGCTCGGTGTCACCGCTTCGGGAGCATTCGTCTACGTCGAAGGGGCGATGAACATCACCGACCTCGCCCGACTCTTGGTGCGAGCGGGGGCGGTTCGGGCCATGGTGCTCGACATGAATCCACTCTGGCCAGTCTTCGCTACCTACACGCCGGCCTCCCCCACTGGCTACGCCTCACCCGGCAACGGTCGTGATCTCAATCCGGCCATGGTGCAAACGCCCGCAAGGTTCTTTGAGCCGGCCTACGCGCGCGACTTCGTGACGCTGTCGGCGCGCTAGTTGGCGCGACGCAGTGGGGTCATGGCCAGCATCAGCTGCTTCGGACCATGTTCGTCAAAGTTGACGGTGGCTCGCGCCCCGGTGCCACTACCCGCCGTTTTCGTCACGGTGCCGTGACCGTAGCGGTCGTGAATAACACGATCACCCACTGAGAGGTTGAGGTTCTCCGCGCCGGTGGAGCGAACGGGTGGCGCCGCACCTGAGCCGAAGGCGCGGCCCTGAGCGAACTCGCTGGAACGTCCGACGAAGCCCTCGTCTTCGTCGCGGAATATCGCGCGACGAACAGGGACAGTCTTGGAAAGGTCGTCGATGAGTTCGGCCGGAATCTCGGCGAGGAATCGACTCGGAATTGCGTCAGTGCGCTGACCCCACATGGTGCGGCTCCAGGCCTGCGTGAGTGCGAGGTGCTGCATGGCTCGCGTCAGACCGACGTAACAAAGACGCCGTTCTTCCTCGAGCTCGGCCTCGTCAGCGAGTGCTCGCTTGTGAGGAAAAATCGTTTCCTCCAAGCCGGTGATGACGACCATGGGAAATTCGAGTCCCTTGGCCACGTGCATAGTCATCATCGAAATAGCACCCGCGCCACCATCGAGCTGGTCGGAGTCAGCTACCAGGGCCATGCGCTCAACAAACTCCATGAGGGTTTCGTACTGTGCGGCGGCTGAGGCGAGTTCGCCGAGGTTTTCGAGACGGGAGAAAGCCTCGTCGGAGTTTTCGGCCCGCAGGGCGGCACCCATGCCGGTCTCGCGCACAATGGCGTCGATCATCTCGCGAGGACTCAAGTCGTTGGCCATGGCCCGCAACTGTTCCATCATGAAGGCGAAGGTGTCAGTCCCCTGCAACGCCTTGGCGGTGAGGCCGGCCGCTTTGGCGAAGTTCACACTTTCGGCGAAGGAGATGCCGTGTTCAGCCGCGTAGACGCCAAGCTTCGCCTGCGCCGCTTCGCCCACGCCGCGCTTGGGCTCGTTGATAACCCGGCGAGCCGAGGCCTCATCACGGGGGTTCACGATCAAGCGGGCGTACGCCAGAGCGGTCTTAATTTCCTTGCGATCGTAGAAGCGCATACCGGAGATGACCCGATAGGGCACACCAGCCCGCAGCATCTCTTCTTCCAGCACACGACTCTGCGCGTTGGTGCGGTAGAAGACGGCCATGTCATTCCACGACAGTCCGAGGTCGTTACGGGCCCGGCGCAGTTCCGTCGCCACCCAGCGTCCCTCGTCGTACTCGTCGCCGGCGCGATAGAGCCGAATCTTGTCACCGAAGCCCTTATCGGTGAAGAGATTCTTGGCGTGACGGGAAGGGTTCTTCGCAATGACGGCATTGGCCGCATCGAGAATGGTCTGCGTGGAGCGGAAGTTCTGCTCGAGCAGCACCACGTCCGCGTCGGGGAATCGCTGTTCGAACTGCAAAATATTGCGCACGTCAGCAGCGCGGAATCGATAGATGGACTGGTCCGAGTCACCCACCACGCAGAGGTTGCGGTGCTGGGCGGCCAGCATCATCACGAGTTCGTTCTGCACGCCGTTGGTGTCCTGGAACTCGTCGACGAGCAGGTACTGGAAACGTCGTTGGTACGAGGCCAGCACATCTGCGTCAGCGCGCAGCATGGCGACCGCATTCAGCAGAAGGTCGTCGAAGTCCATGGCGTTGGCGAGCTTGAGGCGCTGTTCGTAGAGGGCGTAGATCTCGGCGATGCGGCGGTGGTTCGGGTCGTCACCGTGACCCGTGTCGCGATAGCGGGCCGCCGAGAGCATCTCGTTCTTCGCCGCGGAAATCGCGCTGTGGACACTGCGCGGCGAAATCCGCTTGGTGTCCATATTGAGTTCCTTCATGATGCGGTCCACGGCCGTCTCGGCGTCGCCGGCGTCGTAAATCGTGAAGCCTCGTTCGTACCCGAGCACGTCGGCGTGGCTGCGCAACATCCGCAAGCAGGCGGAGTGGAACGTCGAGACCCACATGTTCTTTGCGTCTTCGCCCACGAGGTCGACCACGCGGTGACGCATTTCGTCGGCCGCCTTGTTGGTGAAGGTGATGGCCATGATTTCGAAGGGCCGCGCGTCACCGGACGCCAGAATGTGCGCAATGCGTCGCGTGAGCACGCGCGTTTTACCCGAGCCCGCACCAGCCACCACGAGGAGCGGCCCGCCGCGCTGCACCACGGCGGCGCGCTGCGGTGGGGTCAATCCTTCGAGCAGGGCATCGGCCGAGAGGGCGGAGGAGTCATTCTCTGGGTCGTCGCCCCATAACGCGTCGTCAGAGATACGGCGGGAACTCACTCCCACTCAATGGTGCCTGGTGGCTTCGAGGTCACGTCCAACGCGACTCGATTTACCCCAGGCACTTCACGAATCAATCGGTTGGCAATCGACTCAATGACGTCGTAGGGCAGGCGTGCCCAGTCGGCCGTCATGGCGTCGTCGCTCGTCACCGCACGAATAACAATTGGATACGCGTAGGTTCGTCCGTCGCCCATGACGCCCACTGTACGCACCGCCGGTAACACGGCGAAGCTCTGCCAGAGTTCGCGGTAGAGGCCGGCCTTCTTGATCTCGTCGACCACGACGTAATCCGCGTTACGGAGGATCTCCGCGCGCTCGCGCGTGACCTCGCCGATGATGCGGACACCGAGGCCGGGGCCGGGGAATGGCTGACGCCACACAATCTCGCCGGGGAGACCGAGTTCCTCGCCGACCTTGCGCACTTCGTCCTTGAAGAGGGTGCGCAGTGGTTCCACCAGTGCGAAGCTCAAGTCGTCGGGCAAGCCACCCACGTTGTGGTGACTCTTAATGGTGGCGGCGTGACCCGAACCCGACTCAATGACGTCGGGGTAGAGCGTGCCCTGCACCAAGAACTTGATGCCATCTTCGGCCAAGTCGCGCGCGACGGCTTCGAATTCGCGAATGAAGAGTTCGCCAATAATCTTGCGCTTGCGTTCGGGGTCGGTAACGCCAGCGAGGGCGTCGAAGAAGCGGTCCTGCGCCTTGACGTGGATCAGTTCGACACCGAACTGCTTGGTAAAGGTGGCCTCAATCTGGTCACCCTCGTTTTTGCGCATGAGACCGGTGTCCACGAACACGCAGGTGAGCTGATTGCCGACCGCCCGGTAGACCATCGCGGCGGCGACGGCCGAGTCCACGCCACCCGAGAGTGCGCAAAGCACACGTTCAGAACCGACCTGGGCGCGAATCGCCGCGACCTGCTCGTCGATAATGGACTCATTCGTCCACGACGGGGCGAGACCAGCCTGGACGTGTAGGAAGTTTTCGATGATTTCCTGACCACGCTCGGAGTGGGCGACTTCGGGGTGAAACTGCACGGCGTAGAAGTGACGCGCCGTGTCCTCCATGATGGCCACGGGGGCCAACGGCGTTGAGGCCGTGACGACGAAGCCCTCGGGGGCTTGGTCGATTGCGTCACCGTGGCTCATCCAGCACGAGCTGGTGGCGGGCCACGACGAGACGAGAGACGACTCGCCCTGGCGCGTTAGTTCGGTACGGCCGTACTCGCCGCCGCCGGTGTGCGCTACCGAACCACCGAGCTGCTGCGCCATGAGCTGGGCGCCGTAACAAATACCCAAAATGGGCAGACCCAGTTCGTAGATGGCGGGGTCGAGCGACGGGGCCGGCGATTCGTAGACCGACTTTGGACCACCCGAAAGAATGATGGCCGACGCGTTCTTGGCCCGTACCTGTTCGGCGGTTATTGAGGTTGGCACGATCTCCGAGAAGACGTGCGCCTCTCGGACCCGACGAGCAATGAGCTGGGCGTACTGCGCCCCGAAGTCAACGACAAGGACCGTCAATGGCCCATGCCTACACCCTGGGAACGCTGCAACTGCTTGCCTTCCGTCTGGAGCGACGGGGCGAGCATGATCTCAGCCTTCTGGAACTCCTTGAGCGTCTCGTAGCCACATGTGGCCATCGAGGTGCGCAGGGCGCCAAACAAGTTCAAGCGACCGTCGTTCTCGGTGGCGGGGCCTACGAGAATCTCTTCGAGGGTGCCGCGAACCTTCGTGCGCACGCGCGTACCGCGAGGCAACGTGGGGTGGAACGTGGCCATGCCCCAGTGGTAGCCGCGGGCCGGAGCTTCGACGGCACTCGTGAGCGGTGAGCCGATCATCACGGCGTCGGCACCACAGGCGATGGCCTTAGCGATGTCGCCACCGCGGCTCATGCCGCCGTCGG
>DAIPLC010000003.1:0-21596 GCA_036769405.1 Acidimicrobiales bacterium | reverse complement strand
GGGATTGTTACTTGTCCCTTAGAGGTCAGGCGAGCGGCGATGTCCATGAATCTTCCTTACTCTTATTTCTAAGTAAGGATACCAAATGCGTGACACATAGGAGCGAGACTTCTTTGAGCTTTGTCAGCGCTGTCGGCTACCTCGGGCTCGGTCAGCCCAATTGAGCGAGGTCGCGTCGGATGTACCTCAGATGGGCCCACTCTTCCTCCAGGATGACGCGGAGGCAGTCACCGACACTGGGGCGCCACGAATCGCCTCCCCACGGGTTGGCACGCTCTTCGGCCAGTAGGGCCGGAGTGGCCGTGACCAGAAACTCCGTCACCATGCTTTGTCGCTCGGCGCGCACGGCAAGAATGTCGTCGAAGGTCGGTGGATTCGGTTGAAAGATCGACATGTCAAAGCCCATCGCTTCGGCGCCTGTAAAAATCACACCAATCTCGTGGAAAGGCTGTTCCACTCGCAGAATTCCGCCGCGAAGCCACGCGTCGGTCGCCAATATGAGGTGACGCAAGGTCTGCGCCAGAGACCACTCACCATTGTGATTGACGTCGACATTGTCGCGGGGCGTCTCCGCCACGGTCGTCTGCCAGGCGGCCTGCACCGCGACCCACGCCTCGCGAAGACCCTCTGGTGTCTGTGCGTTCTGCAGTTCACGGCCAGGGAACTGGCGATTGAGCTCGGCATTGACCAATGGCACTACATCAACGCCATTGACTATGAGACTGCCAAAGAACAAGTCGTGGCTGTCGATGTCGAGTCCATTGACATCGACACTGCGCATGGTGACGCCAGAGAAATCTAAGGATCGCATCGTGGCGCCCTTGAAGCTGGACCGTACGAAGGTTGCACCTTCGAATTCTTTTGTTCGTTCGTAGTGGTTCACTTCTCCATCATTATCGGGGTCGTGGCTTTGTGAGGTGAATGGTGGCTTGCTGAGGGCGTAAGCAAGTGATGAACGCCGCACCCAAAGGAAGTGACCGAAGGTGGCCTGGTGTTGTTAGGTGCAAAGTCGCAAGGCGAGAGAAGTGCAAGAAAATGTGACCACCGCTGCGCTGCCACATTCTTGATACGTCCCTTTTTGGAAGGGGAGGTACGAGTAGTTATTTCTTAAGGGCGTAACCTGCAAGCATGACCACTCGAACAGTCCTCGTCACTGGTGCGTCGGGGTACGTCGGTGGCCGACTCGTGCCTGGCCTTCTCGAGCAAGGCGTTCGGGTGCGCTGCTTGGTGCGAACGCCGGCGAAACTGGCCGCTGCACCGTGGATTGATGATGTCGAGCTGATTCAAGGCTCCGTCGGTGATGATCTCAGCGTGGCGATGGATGGCGTTGATGTGGCGGTCTACCTGGTCCATTCGATTGGCATGGGGAGTGACTGGGTTGAGCAGGAACAACGTGATGCCACTAATTTTGCCCAGGCCGCTCGAGCGGCTGGCGTGTCGCGCATTGTGTATCTGGGTGGCCTGGGGTCGGCCACAGAAACGCTGTCGCGCCACTTAGAGAGTCGCCACAACGTGGGAATAGCCCTCGCGAGTGAGGGTGTTCCCACTGTCGAAATCCGAGCGGGGGTCATCATTGGATCGGGTTCGGCGAGTTTCGAGATGTTGCGCTATCTCACCGAAGTCCTCCCGATCATGGTGACCCCGAAGTGGGTGTCCACGAAGTGCCAGCCGATTGCTATTGCCAACGCCATCTCGCTACTCATTCACGCCATTACGAGTGAGGACAGCCTGTCGGGGGTGTACGAGGCCGGTGGCGCCAATGTGTTGGCGTACGCCGACATGATGGCGATGTACGCCGACTGTGCGGGACTGCGCCGACGCGTCCTGCTCCCGGTGCCGCTCCTCACGCCGCGTCTCTCCTCGCTCTGGATTGGCCTGGTGACGCCGGTGCCGGCACCGCTCGCGCGAGAACTAGTGAACTCATTGATCAACGAGGTAGTTGTTACGGGTCGTGATGCCTGCGCCGCCTTTGGAGTCGAGCCCATGCCACTACGGGTCGCCATTACCCGCGCCCTCGACGTCACCCGAGGCGGCAATATTCCCACCACCTTCACTGACGCTGACCTCATCTATTTTCAGCCCACCAAGCTCGATCCGACGTGGGCCGGCGGCACCGTCTTCTACGACCGCCGCACGGCCGTGACCTCGCTGAGCGCGGAAAGTATTTTCCGTGAACTCTCCACGATTGGCGGCGAGAAGGGTTGGTACGCCGGTGAGCTGCTGTGGAAAATCCGAGGCCTGCTCGACCAGCTCCTCGGTGGACCGGGCATGCGCCGCGGCCGCAAGCGTGACCTTCGCGTCGGCGACGCGCTCGATTTTTGGCGCATCGAGGAAGTAGTCGCGCCCACGACGCTTCGTTTGCGAGCTGAAATGAAACTGCCGGGTGAAGCCTGGCTAACGTGGCGCCTCACTGAGACGAACGACGGGTGCGTCGTGACGCAGACGGCGGAATACCGGCCCCGAGGGCTGCTCGGTCGCTTGTACTGGGCGGCGGTGTGGCCATTTCACGGTTTCATTTTTCCTGTGATGCTGAGCCGGATTGTCGCTACTGCGAGCTAATGCCAGATTTCTTGTGAAACCTGGATATTCCGTCTCATTATTAACTTTCTGTGTCTATAATTGGACTTAGATGAACGAAAGGTGAATTATGGGTAAAAAACTAGAAACGCTTGAGCAGAAGGTCGGGCTCTCTTTTCAGGAATCCCTCGCGAAGTTGCAGAGCCGTTCGCACGCCGACGACCTGTACGAAAATGGGTACGCCGCGGCCCTGGCCGACGTGCGCCGTTTGATCGCTTCGATCAATGAAAGCTCAGTCACGGAGTCCGTCTCGGCGTAGTGCCGACATCGATTCTGCAGGTAAAACGAGGGCCGCTCGTCGCTTTTCATCGCCGTTCAGGGCGATGAAAAGTGGCGAAATCGAGTGGGGTAAACGTTCTAGGATTGCTGACTACGTGTTCATTGCTCCGTGTTTCCAACGGGCCAAGGTCATCAACAATCACTAGCCAGAAAGGCCCGTCGTATGTCCCCCGATGCCACCAACACCACTCGCTCGTTTCCCGAGGGCTTCCTCTGGGGAACCGCTACCGCCGCCTACCAAATTGAGGGCGCGATCACCGAAGATGGCCGTACGCCGTCAATCTGGGACACCTTTAGCCACACGCCCGGCAAGGTAACGAACAACGACAACGGTGACGTCGCCTGCGACCACTATCACCGCTACGAAGAAGACCTCGACCTGCTGGCCAAGCTGGGCGTCAAGGCCTACCGCTTCTCCATCGCGTGGCCCCGGATTCACCCGGACGTTACCGGTCCGGCCAATGAGAAGGGTCTCGACTTCTACAAGAAGATCATCGCCGGCCTCATCGAGCGTGGCATCACACCGTTGCCCACGATGTACCACTGGGACTTGCCCCAGCTCCTCGAAGACCAGGGTGGCTGGGTCAACCGCGACACTGCCCTGCGCTTCTCTGACTACGCCGCTACGGTGCTCGAACGCCTCGACGGCATTGACAAGTGGACGACCTTCAACGAGCCATGGTGCAGCGCCTGGCTCGGCTACGGCTGGGGACACCACGCGCCGGGTCGCACCAGCGTCGGTGAGGCGCTGGCCGCTACGCACCACCTCCTGCTGGCGCACGGCCTCGGCGTCCAAGCCGCCCGTCAAATCCGTCCCGAGGTGGAAATCGGCCTGACCCTCAACCTCGGCGTCATTCGCCCAGGGAGCCAGGACCCCGTCGACCTCGCGGCCGTTCGTCGTGCTGACGGGTACCAGAACCGCATCTACCTCGACCCCCTCTACAAGGGTGAGTACCCCCAGGACATGCTGGATCTGTACGAAACGCAGACCCCCGGCTTCTCGGTCGTCCAGCCCGGTGACCTCGAGATCATCTCGTCGCCCACGGACTTCCTCGGTATCAACTTCTACTCACCCGGCACGGTGTTCGCCTCGGGTCGTGAAGATGAGGCCCGCGCGGCGGGCTTCAACGTCGGCCCCCGCCCAGAAGCGCCCACGACCGACATTCACGGACTGCTCGGCGTTTCAGTACCCGGACGCCCCACCACGGCCATGGACTGGGAGATTGACGCCACCGCCCTCCGCGAACTCCTGGTGCGCGTGAAGAACGACTACACCGACGCGCCGCTCTACATCACCGAAAACGGCGCGGCCTTCCCTGACTACGTTGACGCTCACGCCGAGGTTAAGGACCCGCTGCGGATTGGCTACGTTCACGACCACCTGAACGCGTGCCTCGACGCACTCGACGACGGCGTGAACCTCCAGGGCTACTTCGTCTGGAGTCTGCTCGACAACTTCGAGTGGGCCTTTGGGTACTCACGTCGTTTCGGCATTGTCTGGGTGGACTACGACACCGGTCGCCGTATCCCGAAGAGCAGCTACCACTGGTACCGTTCGGTCATTGAGTCGAACCAGCTCGCGCCACTGCAGAAGTAACAACAACGCTGGAGCAAGGCCCTCGCGACCCTTCGGGGTCGCGAGGGCCTTGCTACATTTACACCCGTGACGATGCGATCCCTCGGCTTTACCACCGATGTTGCCC
The DNA here is from genome assembly GCA_036769405.1 of Acidimicrobiales bacterium. Classification (GTDB taxonomy): domain Bacteria; phylum Actinomycetota; class Acidimicrobiia; order Acidimicrobiales; family RAAP-2; genus RAAP-2. The sequence goes on along the minus strand of DAIPLC010000003.1, from coordinate 17,037 downwards.
TCTTGCAGCGCGGCGGATCGCTCGTTGAGCGTCGAAATGGCTTCTGGCGCATTACGTCACCCCATAACCCCACGCACTACTGGGGAAACTTTCTGCTCCTTGATGAGCCTGGTGACGTCGGCAACATCGAAGCCCTGTTCCATCGCGAACTGCCCGATGCCCTTCATGTGGCCATTGGCATTGACTCGACGGTTCTCGTTGATGATGACCTGCGACCGTTTCATGAGGCCGGTTTCGAGGTGTCGGGGGCGACCGTCCTCGTTGCCTCGGTGCTGGCTGACGTCGAGGCACCGCACGACGTCAGCGTTCGTGCATTGATGACCCCGGGCGACTGGGAGCAAAGCGTGGCGTTGTCGATGGCCACGCGGGACGAGAAGTATGAGGCCGACGGATTTTTGGTCTACCTCCGGGCGAAGGCGGCCACGCAGCAACGCTTATGCGCCGCTGGTCATGGTGCCTGGTTTGGCGCCTTCATCGAGGGCGAGTTGGTGGCTCAGATGGGCCTCTTTGACTGTGGTGAGGGACGGGCCCGCTTTCAGACCGTGGAGACACATCCCGCGTATCGCCGCCGTGGTCTGGCCAAGGCCACCTTGAGTGCACTCGGTACCTACGCCTCAAAGAAACTCCAGACAAATCAGTTCGTCATCGTGGCGGATCCGGCGTACTTCGCGATTGACCTCTACCGTTCCCTCGGCTTCGAGGTTCGGGAGAACCAGTTGCAGATACAGCGACTTCCCGCGTGAGCGTCTAGCGACCACGCTCACGCCGGTACGCTGACCACTGCAAAGAACTGGAGTGGTGCGTGAAAGTAGTGAGTCGCCCAGACGTATCGGGCAATCGTTTCGTCCAAGACCTCAATCGTCGTATCCGCTTTGCCGTCGGCCTCACGCAAGACCCACCACCCATTTGCCTCGACCCCGAGCTGGCGTATTTTCCCGTTGACGGCGTAGCTCGTCTCGTGCACGGCGACCTGCCCGCGATGATTATCGGTGGGATGGCCTCACTGTTTCTCCAAATGCTGCACCCCCACGCCATGGCCGGTGTGGCGCAGCACTCGCGATACCAAAATGACGCGACGGGCCGATTGCTGCAAACAGCCAATTTCATTGGCCACACCACCTACGGGACGAAAACGGCAGCCTATCTTGATATCGAGCGGGTGCTGTCGGTCCACGAGGCGGTGCGCGGCATCGCCGACGACGGTCAGCCGTACTACGCCAATGACCCACATCTGTTGTCCTGGGTCCACGTGTGTGAGGCGTACACCTTCCTCGAGGGCTATCGCCGCTACGGAGCCGTGTCGCTGAGTGCCACCGACCTCGACACCTACGTGCTCGAGATGAGTCAATTAGCTCGCGACATGGGGGCCGAATCTCCACCCACGACCTACGCTGAACTTCGGCAGCAACTGGAGGTATTCCTCCCCGAACTGCGCCTCAGCGCCGATGGGGCAGTGGCGCGGGACTTTGTCGTGAAGGGGTTCGTGTCCACCCCCGCCCAGCGCTTTGCGCACCGACGCTTCGCCATCGCGTCACTGGCGTTGTTGCCGGACTGGGCGCAAAAACTCTTGGACGTGGAGACGCCAGCCTACGACCGCTACCTCGGTCGATTCACGGCGAGCTCCTTGGCGACCGTGACACGGTTTTTCGTGCCACCGGTGCGAGTAGTGAGTAACGCCGAGGCGAACTAGAGACCGAGGGCCCGCAGAATTGTGCGGGTAATCGAACTACTTTTCCGGTAGGCCGCGCGACGAACGACGCGCTTGCCGTAGGCCGAAGGACCCTTGCTGGCGGCAGAGATGTCGCCCATAATGCGGGCGCCACGGTAGAGCTGGGATCGGAAGCTGCGACGTCGTGCCATGGATACGGTCTCCTACTTTCGCCGGCCGAAGAGGCCCCGGCGCTTGGTCTGGGTAAATGGTGCCAGGGCGCCATTGAATGCCGCCACATCGAGGTCGTCCGGAGCGAGGGCCAACGAGAGTGAGAAGTTCGTCGAAATGGGGCGGTCGGCCGCGATATCGGCGTCAATGATGTCGGCCCGCCGGCGCACATCAGCGCAAAACTTCTCAATTTGGTGAACCGGCTTACGAACAAAGTGGGCGAGGGCTCGTGCGATGAGGACGTACTCGGCGGGTACTTGGAGTCCCTGCGTGGTCCGCGCCCACGAGATGAGGTCACCGTAGAGGGCGGTCAACTGGTCGGCCACCATCCGGATGCCCGCTTCGTGGCAGGTATGAGTGGCGTCGCCGAAGGCTGCGACCACGGCGGCGGGCGCGAAGATGTCGTCGAGTCGACTGACAATCACGCTCGACAGCTCCATGCGACGACGAAACTCGTCGACCGGGTCACCATGGAACGGCGTCACGATCGGCACATCATTGTGATAGGCCGACACCTCGTCGGCACGCTCGGCGAGACCGGCCTCTAGTTGTTCGGCGAAGACCAAATAGGGCCAGGCGGGATTCTCTGATTCAGTGGTCATTGCAGTCCTCTCGCCCCTTGGAGCCTGTAGCGTGCCTGTGACAAGGAGGAGTGACGGTGAGCGAACAACACCCAACGACCACTGTCTCCTGGTCCTTGTTGCTACGAAAACTCATCGTAGTTGGTATTTTCGTCGGATTTGGCGAATACAGCGCGGTGGCCGCGCTCGCTGATGTGGCGAAGCACTTTGGTCACGTTACGTCGACGTCCTCGGTAGCCAGCGTTGTGGGCCTCTCGGGGTCAGTGCTCGGTGTCGGACTAGCCATCTTTCGCCTCTCGTCGCTCGGGGCGTTGCCCTTGGCCGCACTAGCCGACCGGTGGGGACGCCGCCGGACGTTGCACCTCACGGTCGTGGTGGGACTGGTGTGCACGGTGGTTGCGGCGATGAGTCCGGGGTACTGGTACTTCGTCCTCTGCTTCGCTATCGGGCGACCATTTCTCTCCGCGGCACTTTCCCTGCTGCAGGTCATCGCTGTCGAAGTATCGTCGGCCGCCCAACGAATTCGGGCATTGGCCTTCGTGGCGGCCGGGTCCGGTGCTGGTGCGGGTCTGGCCGTGGTGCTGCACGGTGTCGTGCGGGGTGGGGAGAACTTTCGCTGGCTCTTTGCACTCGCGCTCGTGCCACTGTTGCTCACGCCTCGCGCGGTGCGGGGCCTGCCACAACAACCAGTTACGGGCGAGATGCGCCTGGGCCGTGTTCCGAGTGGTCACCGTCGCACCCTCGTTCTCGTGGCGGTTCTAACCGGACTGGTTGCCGCGATATCGGGCACCGCCAACGGCTTCATCTTCGTCTACGGCGAATCACTCCTGCACATTCGCCCGTCGCATCTCGTCGTTATCGTCGCCATCAGTGGGGGCACCGGCATCCTCGGTTTATTTGTGAGCCACTTCATCGCGAAGCATTGGGGTCGACGACTCACCGTCGTGGTGGCCATTGCTGGTACCGCGATAGCCGCGTCCGTCGCCTACGGCGGTGGTTACGACCGTTTCGTCGTGGGCTATCTCTGCGGCGTCGCCATGGGGGGCTTACTCACCCCGGCCCTCAACGCCCTCGGTGTGGAGCTCTTCCCGCAAGCGGTGCGTGCCACCGCGGCGGGCTGGATTGTGGTGGCGACCGTCATTGGGGCGACGGCCGGTCTGGTGCTCTTTGGCTCGTTGGTTGATGGTAACCACGCCGTCGCCTCGGTGGCCTTTCGGCATGCGGCGTTGTGGACGTTTCTCCCCGTGGCGCCGCTGTCACTGGTTGTTTTTCTTCTGCCGGAATCCTCGGCACTCGAGCTGGACTAGGCGAGTTCCAGATCGACGAAGAGGGCACGGTGATCGCTTCCCCCGTCTCGGGTACCGGTTGCGCGTCGGCGCCACGGCCCACGAGTCAGCACGTGATCGATCTGCGAGTGTGGTCGAGGCCACGGCCACGTGCGACCCTTGGCCATAGGCCGCCACCCCGGTAAGAGGGTTCGCACCACGGGCGTCCACGCATTGAAATCCCCGGCAATGATGCAGGGTTGCGTGGTGGGCAGGGTAGCGAGCGCTCGTCGGAGGCGGGCGAACCAGAGTGGTGAACCATGACTGAGGTGCGCTCCGTGGACGGCGACGACGGTCACCGGCGTTCCCTCGACGTCGACTGTCGCGGTGATGGCGACGCGTCGTACCCGTTCGCGAGGAAGTCGACCAAGGTCGACGACTATGACGTCGCGCAGCGGTTGGGTAGCAAAGAGGCCGAGCCCCCATATTCCCGCCGTCATCTGCTGACGGGACCGCGTCGCGCGTTGCGCTCGCGTCAGGGGTCGCATGCCGTAGTAGAGGCCGCGTTCGCCAGTGAAGTGGGCACTCCACGGCTGCCAGCGTCGACTCGTTGGGGGCGGGAATGTCGCGGAGACCCGAGTGGCCTTGGTCAGCGGTTCGAAGTGTCCGGAGAGCCCCACGCTCACGAGGCGATCCACAAGGTCGTCTTCTTCACTCCGCCACGTCTCGGGGCAGATAAGCACCGTGGGTTCGAGGGCAATCGCCGTCGCGAGGGCCTCGGTCGGTCGGCCCCATCAGTCAACGTTGGCGTGCAGATTGGCAGTAACGACACGCACGCCCTCGACGTTACGCCTTTTTCGCGTCTAAATGTGCAAAGGTCTAAGTGTGGAACACGTCAACGTTGCCTTTGGCCACCGCATGTGGTGGGTCGACGCGTTCGTCGGTGGCAATGAGCGCGGCAATCCCGCCGTCGTGGTCCTGCTGGAACGCCCCCTCCCTGATGAAGACCTCCAGCAGATTGCCTTCGAACTTGGCGTCTCCGAAACGGGATTCCTCCTCTCCGTAGGTGGTACGTGGACGTTGCGGTGGTTCACACCGTCCGTCGAAGTGGACCTCTGCGGTCACGCCACGCTGGCGGCCGCACACGTCTTGACCCACGAACTGCACGCGGGAAGCGAACATCTCTTCCACACCCGCTCGGGCGTACTGTCGAGTCGCCGACTCGACCACGGCCTCATTGGTATTGACCTCCCGCGCCTCGACATTTCGTCAGTCGACACCTCCTACGTCGGAAGTGCTTTCGGCGACGTGCGCGAAGTGGTCGTGGCCGGCGGCCACGTCATCGTTGAACTCGACTCCTACGATGCGCTGTGCAGCGTTACTCCCGATCCCGTCGCCCTCTTTCTCGTACCGGCAACGTTGATCATCGCCGTCTGTGAGGGCGGACCCAACGTGGACGCCGCTGTACGCGTCTTCGCACCCCGCCTCGGTCTGGCCGAAGATCCAGTGACGGGAAGTGCCATGTGTGCCGTGGCGCCGTGGTGGATGGCGCGCACGGGATCGCCAACGGTCACCGTTCGACAGGCGTCACCTCGTGGCGGCATTATGCACGCCCGACTCTTTGAGAGCAACGTGGAGATTGCTGGGCACGCTCGTACGTTCCTCGCCGGTGAGCTGCGTCCATGACAACGCTGGGCCCGGGGGAACACACTCGACTGCGACGGTTGCCTCAGAAGGCGCACTATGACGCCGAGACGATTTACGCGATTATCGACGAGGCGCCGTTTTGTCACGTGTCCGCCATCGTCGACGGCGTGGCGATGGCGCTGCCTACGCTGCACATGCGCGACGGCAACACCCTGTACGTGCACGCCAGTCAGTCCAACGCCCTGCTGCGGGCCGCCCTGTCGCACGGAACGGCTGCAATGACGATGACAATCTATGACTGGCTGATTCTGGCTCGCAGCGGCTTCGAATCATCCATCGCCTACCGCGGTGTCATGGTCGTAGGGCCGACGCGTGAGGTAACCGACGCCGAGGAACGGCGCCGCGTGCTGCACGGATTCGTTGACGCGGTGCTGCCTGGTCGGGCGACCGAAGTACGGCCGATGACCGACCGCGAGGAGCGCTTGACGCTGGTCGTCGCGGTCGAGATCACCGAAGCCAGCGCCAAAGTGTCGGCGGGGGCCCCGGACGACAACGAGGATGACGCCGCCCTTCCACTTTGGGCGGGTGTGGTGCCCGCGCGCATGGTCTTTGGTGAACCCATTCCGGCTACCGATGGCGCTATGGCCAACGGGGATATTCCCGTGCCGGCCTCAATTACGAGACTCCTGGAAAGGCAATGATGAATCTGGACGACCTGCGAGAGTCGATTGCGGCGATTACGCCCGTTGATGAACGCGAAGCCGTGTCGAAGGCCGCGACGCTGGAGCGCCTGACGTGGGCTATTGACCCGTTCGACGAAGAGGTCGACCCTCACCACGTGACCTCCTCGGCCTTTGTCATCTCTGAGCGCGGGGTGATTCTGCACCTGCACCGAAAGCTCAACATCTGGGTGCAACCAGGCGGTCACATCGACACTGGCGAAGACCCGATGACCGCAGCGGTCCGCGAGACACTCGAAGAGACTGGCTTGATCACCACGCACACGGACCCACCGACGCTCTTTCACGTCGATGTCCACCCCGGTCCCCGAGGTCACACCCACTACGACCTCCGTTACGTACTCCTCGCCGAACCGGTTGATCCGACCCCGCCGCCAGAAGAAAGTCCGGACGTATTCTGGTTCTCCTTTGAGGACGCTCGTGTGCGTTGCGAACCAGGCCTGGCTGCGGCGATTGACGCACTAGCGGTCGCCGCCCCTCGCTGGGGTGTGGGAGCCTAGAGGTATGGAACACGTCGACGCCCTTCGGTCGTTACTCGAAGCTGATCGCTGGTGCGAACGCGTGCGCGCCCAGCGTGACCACCTGCCCGAACAGGCGGAACTCACCGACGTCGAGGCCCAACTGCGCGCCTTGCTCGCCGCAATCAAAGAAGCACAATCCGTCCATGACCCCTTGGCCGCCGCCTACGCCACGGCGCACGAATCGACCGTGACTCTTAATGCGAGACGCGACCGCCTGCAAAAGACGCTGGATGCCTCGACGGGCGGCGCACGAGAACTCGAATCAATCACGCACGAACTCGAGTCGGTGAGCCACGCCTGTGGCGAGGCGGAAGACGTGGAACTGACCCTCCTGCTGGACCTCGAACCGGCCGCGGAGCGAGTCGAGTCAATTAAGCGAGAGGCGCAGCCGCTCGTCGCTCGTCGCGGGGAACTTCAGGGGACAATCGCCGGGCTGGTTGAAACCTTGAATGAGGAACTGCAGTCCCTGCAGCACGACCGCGACGCCCGCAGCGGCTCCGTTCCCGAACCGTGGCGGGGACGCTACGAAGCGGCCGCCAAGCGAGTCGGTGGCTCGGGGGCGGCCTTCGTCGACGCCGGACGGTGTGATGGCTGCCGCATTGCGCTCGCGCCACTCGACCTCGACCGATTCAAAGGCACCGTCGGTGGCGACCTGATGGAATGCCCCTCCTGTGGTCGACTACTGCTGCCGTGATTTATCTCCTCCGTCACGGTCAGTCCACGACGAACGCACTTGGTCTGTTGGTAGGCCGTAGCGACCCGGCTCTCACTGATCACGGTCGTCGTCAGGCGAAGTCACTGCACGGGTGGCTTGATGGTGTCGAGCGTGTCATCACCTCGCCCCTGCAACGGGCGCGTGAAACGGCGGCGATTGCGGTACCGACGATTGAGGCCACCGTCGATCACGCCTTCATCGAAGTGGACTACGGCGACTTAGATGGCACGCCACTCGCCGAGGTGTCAGAAGAGCAGTGGCGTGCCTTTGAGGCTGACCACTCACAGCCACTGGGCAACGGCGAGTCGCTGCACGCCGTAGACCAGCGAGTGCATGCCCGACTCGATGAACTCGCCAGCGGCGCCGAGTCTCTCCTTCACGACCCCGATCGTCACCTGCTTATCGTGAGTCACGTCTCGCCAATCAAGTCGGCGCTGACGTGGGCCATGGGAGTGCACGGCGCCACTGCCTGGCGAATGCGTATTGACAACGGTGGCGTGAGTGTCGTTGGCGCCCGCCGCGGCACACCGACACTGGTGCGAGCGAACGTCGTACCGCCCCTAGTGGAGAGCTAGCCAGATCGCTACCAGATGCGCCCCCGCGCCGACCAACGTGAGGGCGTGAAAGAGTTCGTGGTAGCCAAAAACGCGGGGGTTGAGACGGGGTTTCTTCGCCCCGTAAAAGACGGCCCCCACGGAGTAGGCGAGTCCGCCGACGAGCACCCAGACAATGCAGGCCGTGCCGCCGCCGCGGGAAATTTGAGGAATCACGGTGACTGCCGCCCAGCCCACGACGAGGTAGGGGATGGTCTTGGCCCACTTCGGGGCGTCGTGAGCGACTTGGCGAATGGTAATGCCAACTGCGGAGCCCAGCGAGATGACCGCTAGTAGAACGGTGCGGATGGTGCCGTGCATCGTGAGTCCGATAATGGCGAAGTAACTTCCCGCGATCGCCAGGAAGATTGTGGTGTGATCCATTCGTCGCAGGATGCGTCGACGACGGGGTGGATGGTTGATGAGGTGGAAGGCCCCGCTCGTTCCCATCATGGCGATCACCCCGACGAAGTAGCAGAGGGCCCAACCGACCTGCGCCCAGGTGTGGGCGCGAACAACTACGAACGGCAGCGCCACGAGAAGCATCACGGTGCCCGCGCCGTGGAGCCATCCTCGCATCAACGGCCGACTGGCGTCGGAAGCAGGCATCACCGAGTCAGAACTCATACCCGCACCTTAGGTCAGTTGACGATTTAGGACTTAACGAAGGAGCCCGCTTGCTCCGGAGAGCAAGCGGGCTGCACGTTCGTTGGTCCCCCCGACCAATGAAAAAAACTTAGTTCGTTTTTTCTCTGGCCGCCGCGCACTACACTCAGGGAAAATAGGGATTGTGACGAAATTCACATGGAGAAAAGTATGAAAAAGCGAACGTTGGGTCAGGAACTAATCGTCTCGGCCATGGGTCTGGGCTGCATGGGCATGAGCGAGTTCTACGGTGTCGGAGACGACGCTGAATCCATCGCCACGATTCATGAAGCACTCGACAACGGAGTGACGTTTCTCGATACCGCCGATATGTACGGACCCTTTACGAACGAGACCCTCGTCGGTCGAGCTATTGCCGGTCGTCGTGATGAGGTGACCTTGGCCACCAAGTTTGGCAATGAGCGACTGGCCGATGGCACCCCCGTCCGCATTAATGGCACCCCCGCCTACGTTCGCGCGGCCTGCGATGCGTCGTTGCAACGACTCGGCGTTGACGTTATTGATCTCTACTACCAGCACCGGGTGGACCGTACCGTTCCCATTGAGGAGACGTGGGGCGCGATGAAGGAATTGGTGGAGGCGGGCAAGGTGCGCTACCTCGGCATTTCTGAAGCGTCATCGGCCTCGATCGAGCGAGCGCACGCAGTGCATCCCGTTGCCGCACTGCAGTCCGAACTGTCTCTCTGGACCCGAGAGATTGCTGCGGACCAATTGCTCACGTGCCGACGACTGGGCATTGGTTTCGTCGCGTACAGCCCTATCGGTCGCGGCTTCCTTACCGACGAGGCGGCCACCATCGGGGCGGGGGAGCGCGAGAATCGCCCTAACTACCCCCGCTTCCAAGGGGAGAACCGCGAAAAGAATTTGGCCATAGTTGCGTCGCTTCGCACCATCGCCGACAACAAGGGAATAACGGTGGCCCAACTTGCGCTGGCCTGGGTCTTGGCACTGGGTGATGACATCGTGCCGATTCCGGGAACGAAGCGTCGTCGGTGGTTGCGAGAAAATTGCGCCGCCGCAGACATCAGCTTGACTGCCGAGGAGGTCGCCGCTCTCGAGGCTGCGGTGCCGCTGGACGCAGTCGCTGGTGATCGCTATCACGCCGCCGCAATGACGGCCCTCAACGGTTAGGGCAGCGCGACCTCGTTGTTGCACCAAGCGATGACGAGGGGATCGTGGGTGGCCACAATGACGGCCACGCCAACCTCGCTCAGCAGGTTCAGCAAACGCTGGGTGTCGTCAACGCCGAGGCCCCCAGTGGGTTCATCAAGGAGCACGAGCAATGGACTCGTGACGAGGGAGCGAACGACGGCGAAGCGCTGTCGTTCGCCGCGAGAGAGCTGTTCGAGGCGTTGGTCCTGCTCGAGCGAAAGGCCGAGGTCGTGTAACCACTGCCACGCAGAGTCGGGGACGGGACTTCCCATGCCGAGCACGTCTCGCACGTAGCCCCGCACCAGTTGCGGGTCGGCCGGTACGAAACGGACATGACGACGAACGTCAGGTTCGATCACCGTTGAGACGCTAAGACCGTTGACGAGTAGAGGCGACTCGGCGTCACTGAGCCCTGCGAGAACCTGGAGCAAAGTGGTCTTGCCGGAACCGGAGTCCCCGGTGATGGCGATGCGACTTTGGGGCGACAGTGTGCGCTCGTGGCCGCGGTGTGTCCACGTGATGGTGGCAGTGGGCGGCCACGACTGAACCGGAATCGGAGCCGCAACGTCAAGGGCGTCGAGGCGCTCGCCACTCGCAGTGACACTAACGAGGGACTGCACCGCATGGTGGGCGCTATCGAAAAGGTCAGCACTACCAATCGCTAACCACGCCAGGGCAACCACTAGGAGTGGTTGCAGAGTAGGTGACGCCAACCACACAGCGCCGAGGGCCCAGAGGGTGATGAGCAGAGCAACAACCGTGCCGAGCCTCGTGAGCCGGCGCGTCCGCTGCTCCGCGCGTTCGAGCGGACCGAGGGCGTGGTCCACCCGCTCGGCGACGAGGTCGCTGGCCCCCAAGAGAGCGAGGTCGTGAACGACTGACGCGCCATCGATGATCTGTGTTGTTACCTGGCCTCGACGGTGCCGCACCACGGCGTGGGAGCGAACGAGGGCTCCGAAGGAAAGGCGAAGTCCACATGCCCCGATAACTTGACCCGCCAGCAACACGGGGCCCAGCCACCATGCCTGGTGCCACGTGAGAACGGCCGTAGCCGCATCACCAACGGCCAGGGTGACACCCGCGGTCAGGAGGGGCAACATACCCCGTACCCAGAGGTCACTCAGCGCGTCCGTGTCGTTGAGGGCTCGGTCGGCAATGTCACCAGTGCCCTGAGACGCCCACGTGGTGGTCGACCATCGACCCACTACCTGCACCAACCATCGCCGCCAGGTGGTGACGGCGTCGTAGCCCAGGGTGTGCGACGAGAGTCGTTCATTGAAACGAAGTGGCGCGCGGACGAAGGCCAAAATCTCTACAACGACGAGCCATGCGGCGACGCTGCGCCAAGTTGGGCGAGTGGCGCTGAAGACCAAGAGCGTGACCGCAGCGGTGAGGAGCCATGACGATACGAGTGCCGCGCCAAGCCCACCCGCCAGAGCACGCAGCAGTACCCGTTGTTCGGGTCGCGCCCGGTCGCGCCAGGTGCGCAGTGTCGAGGTTGCCGAGTGCGTCATCCGAGGACCACCGTTCGATCGGCGTCGATGAAGACGGGGGCGTCGACGTTGCATTCAATGACGGCCAACGATGGTCGGGCCTGAAGCGCCGCGCGGACCTTGGCACGAGACTCGTCGTCCAGCACACCGGCAATGTCGTCCAGCACGACGAGGCCAACATCGTGGAGTAATGCGCGAGCGAGAACGACCCGAGCCCGTTCGCCGGTCGAGAGTCCGATTCCGTCGGGGGAGAGTCTGCGGTCGAGGTCCAAAGTGAGCCCCACCTCACTCAAAAGTTGTCGCAACTCGTGGTCAGTGAACGCGCGAGACAGTGCGAGATTTTCGCGCAGGCTCGTACCGAGAAGTTGGGAGTCAATAGTGACACGACCCACGGTCACGTCGGCTCGGTGAACGCGACCGGCGACGGGACTGCGTAGTCCAAGCCAGGTGTCGACGAGGGTGGTTTTCCCGCAGCCCGAGGGACCGACAATCGCGACGCGCTCACTCAGGCCTACCTCGAGCGAGAGTGGGGCACTTTGGGGATTGGTTTGTAAGTGACTGCAGACAATCAGCGCAGCGTTCACGTGCGATGGTGCCGTGGCGGTGCGAGCGCGCAACACTGACTGGGCTTCACTCACCGCTTCACGTTGATGGAAGGCGACGCCGTACCGGCGGATCCACCCAATTAGATCGGCACTCGCAAAGACGGCCAGCAGGGCAGGCGTGAGTTGTTGGTGACCGTGCAGCAGTCCAAAGCCCACCACCATCGCAACGAGACCAACGCTGACGCCTCCCAGAAATTCTGTAACGAGCGATGATCCGAGAGAGGCGCGGATGGCTTTCAAGGCGCTGCGGTGCTCGCGTGTCGAGAGTGCGACCACTGAATCGGCCCCGTACTCAACGGCCCCGAGTGCCCGTAGCTCGAGGCTGTTCGTGAGGAGTTCGAGTTGGCGTTGTGTCAGGTCGCTTCGCTGACGACGAAACACAACGTCGGCATCTCTCGCCACAATGCCGGCCCGACGGTAAAAGGGGATGGCGAGGGCAATGAGGGCGAGCACAGCGCCAGCCGATTGCCAGCCACCAAAGATGAAGAGCAGCGGGACATTAAGAACGGCAATGCCAGCCCCCGCCCGAAGTGCGTCGAGGCCTACACCCCCGCTCGCTCGCTCGCTCGCCCACAACAGGGAGGTAACGACCTCGGATGAGGGAAGCGACCTCGCCAAACTCGCCATCAGCGACGCCCTGTCGCGGCGGCGTTGCTTCGCGGCGATTGCCTCAAGGCTCTGGTTCATCACGTTAGAGAGTACGTACCGTCCGATGAGTACGAGACTCAGAAGGGAGACTCCATGGGTGAAGTGGTGGTGAGCAATCGCGGTGGCGCCGCGGGCGGTGGGCCATAAGAGTGCGATGCCCACGGCGGCCCAGCAGGCTCCGACGAGGTACCCCAACGGAGACGAGGGGGTGTCGCGAGCAACTGGCACAAAGTCAGCCTAGTGAGAAGGCGGAAAAATTCCTCGGTCGTCTCGATGGGGGAGTTGTTTGGCGGGACCATTTAGCCAGTCGCGCAAGGCCGCTGTTGCCCGACAGTCATCCTCGTTGTAGTGAAGTAGTCGTTCCTGCGAGAGGGGAGCCTCGGGACCACCACTGACGGCCACCTCGTACCATCCCATTGACGCCTCACCGCTTGGGTGTTCGTCACGCCAGGCGAAGCCGGCCGCCTTAGCGAGGTGCTTCAGGCCAAGGGGGCCGTCGGTCTGTATGGAGCGCTTGGCAACGTCGTGGATATCGATCCACTGCGGTGGTTGGGCGGAACGGAACGCCGCCAGTTGGGCCCGCTCGACTGCGTCGGCCCCGAGTGAGGCGATGGCTCGGTCCATAGCGGAGTCTTCGGCTTGGGCCCAGAAGCAGTACGCCGCGAAGGTGCGACCGGCGTCGAGAGTTTGTTGACGTAGATCGAATAGCCATTGCCAGAATGACTGGAATACGTGGGCCTCACTTTCAGAGGTGAGCTCGTCCCAAGTCACGAAGGAGTGCGCACCCTCGGTGACGCCGGGAAGCGGTTCGGTCATCCGGACCGTGGCACCCCACAGGTAGGTCATGTCGTCATAACTTTCCATATCGACGTCGACCTCAACATCGGCGGTGGGGCAGTGCAGATCATCGCCGTCAAGAATGCGCAAAAAGGTGCCACTGACATCAACACGCGACCGATAGATGAGTGCGTCAAGGCGCTCGACGCTCTTCGCCAGGCGAGAGGCGAGAGGTGCGGACTCGCTCGATGACGGTCGGGCCGCCGCGATGGCGTCGAGTGCGGCGAGGTCGTGACGGGTGACGACACCCGCCGCTCGTAAGGCCTCTTGCTGCGGTTGATTCGTGTAGCGCACGAGCGAGACGTCATCCACTCGCTCGAGCTCGCCGCGACACGAATCGTGGTACGGACACTCTTCGCAGTCGCGATGCCAGTACGGTGACGTCGGGTACTCACCTCCGTGCTGTGACCACTGCGCGTGCGCAATCAGTACGGCGTATCGACGAGCAAACTCGTCGTCGTACTGAGTGAGTGAGAAGCGCGGGGTAGTGGCGTCGAGGGTAAACCACCACACCTGCCGATTGCGGTCGACGAGGGCGACTCGCGTAGCGGCGTCGGCGTGTCCTATGTCGTTCAGCACACGCCACGCGTGCGCCAGGGCCAAACCACTTCGCGTGACGGTGGGCGTTCCTCGAGGACCGATGCCCGGAACCTCCACCGCGTCCGACGGGGCGAAGGCGTCGAGCGAGCCGCGCAGCATGCGTCGTGACGTTGCGACCTCGGCGACTTCACTGTTCTTTACGAGGAGTGGAGCGTAGGTGAAACGTCCGTCAACTTTGCCCGTTCGCCACAGCCCATGAACCCTCGATCGACGACCGTTGGTATCGGGAAGCGTAGGGCGAAGAATCAATTGGGCCCCCTCACGCATGGCCGACACTGTCGATTCAGTCGAGAGACTGAGGTGACAGTCGTACGTCGCGCGAAGGGTCTCGAGAACGCCGTCGCGGAACTCTTCGGCGACACGACCACGTTGACGCAATTCAACTGATGTTGGCCGAGGAACGATGTCACTGGGCGCACCTCGACTTAGGGCGATCCGGTGAAGGCACGACAGCAGTTCATCGCCGCGAAGTGGTTGAGGCATTCTGCAACTCTAGACATCGGATAGTCGTGATTGGTGCCACCACGTTGAGGGCCCATTGCGCACAGATGAACCCCAGTAAAGGGAGGGAATGTTGACGGGGGTTTGACCATTGCGCACAGTAGGAAGCACTGACAAATAGATAATGTCTCGGGCGAGCAACGTCCGAGGCCTAGTTCGCGTCGTTGCGCCAGCTCTGCCAGAGGGCGGCGTACTCGCCACCCTGCGCCACTAACTCATCGTGGGTGCCGAGTTCGGCGATGCGTCCCTCGCGCATGACGCAAACGCGGTCGGCGTCATGCGCGGTGTGGAGTCGGTGGGCGATGGCGATGACGGTGCGGCCGGTCACAACGGCATTGAGCGAACGTTCGAGGTGACGCGCGGCGCGCGGGTCCAGCAATGCGGTGGCCTCGTCGAGAATCAGGGTGTGGGGATTCGCCAGTACGAGTCGAGCGAGTGCTACCTGCTGCGCCTGCGCGGGTGACACCGCGTGGCCGATGCTGCCCACTTCGGTGTCGAGTCCGTCGGGGAGTGCCACCACCCACGCGAGAGCGTCGACGGCGTCGAGAGCACTGACAATCTCCTCATCGGTCGCTAGCGGTTTGGCGAGGGCGATGTTATCGCGAAGACTGCCGAGGAAGATGTGGTGCTCTTGCGTGACCAGGGCCACGTGCTGACGCAGTTCAACGAGCGGGAGGTCGGTGAGTGGCACACCGCCGATGCGAACAAACCCTTCGCTCGGGGCGTCGATGCCGGCCAGTAAGCGCCCCAGGGTCGACTTGCCCGCCCCCGAGGGCCCCACGATGGCGAGTCGTTCGCCCGGTCGAATGTCGAGCGAGACATCGCGTAACACGGGGAAGCCGTCGCGGTAGGCGTAGGAGACGTTTTGGACCGCGATGGCCTCACCCTGCGGCGTTGGTCCGGTCTGGGGGCGAGGATCAACCACCGTCGCGACTCCTACGAGCCGGGCGAGCGAGGACTGGCCGAGTTGGAGTTCGTCGAGCCACATGATCATGCGGTCCAGTGGGTCGTTGATCTGGACCACGTAGAGGGTCACGGTGGTGGCCGCGCCAATGGTGATGACGTGGTGCAACACCAACCAGCCACTCCAGCCCAGCGTGGCCGCTACCGCGAGAGCGAAGGCACTCTCGGTAATAGGGAACCAGACCATGCGCATGAGCAAGGTGTACATTTCCGAGTAGAAGGCCTCACGAAAGTTCTCCTCGAGTCGACGATTCTGGCGCTCGCCGAGTTGCAGGGCGTCGACGGTACGAGCCCCCTCGGTCGTCTCGGAGACGGTGCCGGCCAAGGAGGCGTAACTCATACGTTCACGCCGGTAACCAGGGGTGGCGTAGCGGAGGTAGTGCCTGGTTGCAAAGAAAATCGGCGGCAGTGACAGCAATGAAGCGAGGGCCGCGAGCGGGCTCACCAACAGCATGGCGCCGGCCGTCAGCAGCGTTTGCACCAGAGCGACGAGCCATTCGGGCACGGCGAAGCGCACCGTGCGTGACATGGCCTCGACGTCACTTGTCGTACGACTCAGCAGGTCGCCGGTGCCGGCCTGCTCCACGACACTGAGCGGGAGGGCGAGTACCGAGGCGAGGAATGATTCACGTAACTCTGCGAAGACCTGCTCGCCGAGCAGGTAGCTGCGCTGACGGGCGAGAAACGAGAAGACCCCGTAGAGGAACGAGGTGGCGGCGAGTACTTCGCAGCGCTGCAGTACCCCCGCGGACGTCAGGGTGCCATTCACAATGTCATTGGTGAAATTACCAATGACGTAGGCCGGAATGAGCGCCGCCACGGCGGCAATTGCGTACAGGCTGAGCATGACCACGAGGGCGCCGCGGTGACGACGGACCATGACCCGCGCATACTGCTGCACGGTTGCGAAGTCGGCAATGGGAAGCGTCGTCATTGGTCGTCCGTTCGCAGCACTGTTCGACGATAGGGCACTGAGGTACTGAGTAGTTCATGATGGGTGCCGTGGGCCGCCACGACGCCGTCGATGAGGAAGTAGACCTCGTCAGTTTCTTCAAGCATCAAGGGGCTCGCCGTCACGACGCCCGTCGTGCGTCCCTGTCGATAGGCGCGAAGCCGCTGGGCGATCCGGCGCTCGGTGTGGGTGTCAACGGCGGAGGTGGGTTCAACGAGGAGGAGGATGTCGGCCTCGGTAAGGAGGGCCCGAGCCAGACTTAGTCGCTGTCGCTGACCGCCAGAAAAACTCCGCCCCTGTTCTTCAACCGTCGTCGCAAGACCGTCACTCAACTGCTCGAGGAGGTCACCGGCACTCGACGCCTCGAGGGCACCGAGAATGGTGGTGTCGGGCTGCTCACCCCGGGGAGTGAGTTCGTCGCGAAGTAGTCCGGAAAAGAGACGCGGTTCGATCTCACTCACCACGATGTGGGAGCGTACGTCTCGCATGGCGAAGTCGGCCAATGGCAGATCGTTGAGAGTAGCACCGTCGCAGTCGTAACTGAACCGCCCGAGGCGGTCAATGATGGGCACGAGCTCGGCGCTCGAGGCCGCCACGAGGCCGACGAACTGTCCGCGGCGAATGCGCAGTCCGCTGCGATTGTCGGCGAGGTCGCTGACAGTCACGGGCCACGTGAGTG
>DAIPLC010000002.1:0-21653 GCA_036769405.1 Acidimicrobiales bacterium | reverse complement strand
ACGACCTGTTCTGGAAGGCCTCCAAGAGCGCTGGCGAAGCCAAGAAGACCAACGATGTCGCCGTCGCCGACCGCCTGTTGGCCGAAATCGACCAGATTGCTGACATTTTCTGGGCCACCAAAAAGTAACGCGCAACAACGGCAAGACCCCCAGCGGCCCTCGGTCGCTGGGGGTCTTTCGTTTTTGTCAGCTCGGCCAACGCCTCACTTAAGTCGCGCGTGAAAACACGCCACGGTCTACTCCAGAGGCGGCTTACAGGCGTACACGATCCCTCGCTCCGCAGGCGCAGCAGGTTTACTTGTACGCCTTCCTTGCGCCATACGTTGCCTGCGCCACGGTGAACTTATCGCCGTAGGCACTATCGAGTTGCGAAATCAGACCGTTCAGGGAGAAAGACGAGATGCTCAAATACTCTTTGGCTGCTCGGACGGCTTGGGCGTTCCAGTTAGCGCCACAGTGTTGTGCCGCGTAGGTAGCTTCCGCGACAGAGAACTGACCGCCGTACGGGCTGTCCAACTGCCCGACGAGCCCCTTAAATGAAAACGCCTTGAAACTCAGGTAGCTCTTCGCCTGCGCCAGTGCCTCAATGTCACCTCTGGTGGGACCAGCAGGTGCCGGTGCCGCAACGCTTAACGCCATTGAGGCCACGAGGGCCCCACCGGCGGTGACTCGGACGAATGACTGGAAAATGTTCTTGAACACGGTCTTTACCCTTTTCTCAGAAACCTTGCCCAGCATACTTCGTTTAAGTACTACATCGAGTTCAGTCATTGCGCCCAGCTCGCAGCCCCTGGCCTCATCGTTGGAGAGCCGACGGCGTCGTTGCGTTAGTTCCTGAAAACGCATGAGCGATTCAAACAAAGAGTTGACGCCCCGTGCACCGTGCAACGTACGTGAGCTTCACGCCGAATAATTTTGACCGCAACATTTTAAACACCCCTACAACGTGAGGTGCTCGGTTCGGCGCTCAGGCTAATTCGGGGTGAGCGGGGCAATTCGCCAGCAGTGGTGCTGCAATGAGATCAGACTCGGGAATGGGCGTCTCGCAGACTTGGCAGAGCCGGTACGTGCCAGTGCGCAAGCGCTCGAGTGCCCGCTCAACGTCTCGCAACGTAGCGTCGATAGCGCTTACGCTCTCGTTCGTAATTTCCGACATACGACCAGCGTAGTGGTTAGCCCTTTCGGGCTTCGGCGAACATCGTGCGTGTTCGAAGGTAGTACCGAATTGACGTAATGCTCAAGGTGAGGCAGGCCCCCGCCAGCGAGACCTTCCCCACCACTTGGAGCGCGGACGGAATGACAATGCCGGCGTTGTAGGCGTAGCGAGTCGCCAATTTGGCTGGCGCAACGCAACTACAAAGGATGAGCGTCGCCAGTCCCACCGTTGAAGCAGAAGCCGTCGCTGTGCTGGACGGGGAACTTAATGGGGTCCGCGCCAGAACAACCACATTGGCAGCACCGAGCACGGCGAGCACCGCGGCCATCACCGTTGAGGCCAGCGGGGGCGAATAGTGCTGCAAAAGGTGCAGTTCACTCACGACGGCGTAGTATCCCAGACTTCCTAACAGGCTGAGCGAGAACACCACACGAGCGAGGGGATGGATCATGATCCACTTGCGAAGAGATGACGATGCCATTCGACAATCGTAGGACGGGGGACGCGCCGATTTCGGATTGTCGGCCACTTCCATGATGTAGTCTTACATCATGTTGCGCACGCAAATATCGCTGACGGTCGAGGAACGACGCCTTCTGGATGATGAGTCGAAGAGAACGGGTCGGTCAATAGCGTCGCTCATCCGAATCGCAGTTAACCAGACCTACGGCACGGACCGATCGGCCGACGATGATATCGCCCTTCTCCGGCAATGCTTTGGCGCCTGGGGTCCTTCAACGGAATCGGGCGAAGAGTACGTCAATCGCCTTCGCTCAGGGTCCCGGCTTGACGCACTGCGTTCATGAATTTCCTCATTGACACGTCAATTCTCGTTGATTTCCTTCGTCAGAACAACGACGCCATAGAACTGCTGGAATCGGCTCGCCAAGATGGTCCGCTCCATGTCAGCGAAATCACACGAGTTGAGCTTCTTGCCGGCATGCGCACGCACGAAGAGCGACCAACGCGTCTCTTACTCTCACTCCTGAACTGGATAGCCGTCGATGACGAGATCGCGGAGGTGGCGGGAGCCTACGGTCGCGAGTGGTTGCCGCGTCACAAGGGGATCGACGTTGCCGACCTCATTATTGCCGCTACCGCATCGGTGCGAGATCTGCAACTTCTCACACTCAACGTCAAACATTTTCCGATGTTTCCAAACCTCAAACGGCCGTACTGAACTCATTAATTTTTCAGCCGACGTCACGAGGTCACGACGGCAATCGCGCCGTACTGGCATTCTCGGTCCCAACCTGAGCGACATTAGGAGAGATAAACAACGCACCTGTCATGGCGAGGACGCTGGTGGCGTCACGTTCGCTTCCTGCCCTCCACTTGACACAAACGCCACATATCCGTGAAACCCCAAAACGGTACCAAGGGGCTCTTTTCGGAGCACTTCGGCAATCGCATAGTCGCGCACGTTGCACCACGGCTTTCGCGTGGATTGCCCACGAAAGGTCTTGGGCTAACCTAGAGCGTCCGGTGACCAAGCAATTCGTCACCCGTCGGGCCGCTAGCTCATCGGGAAGAGCAGGAGACTTTTAATCTCAAGGTGCTGGGATCGAGACCCAGGCGGCCCACTTATTTCGGTCGAATTTTGACAGCAGTGACGCGTTACTAATTGTCTACTTTTCGGACAATTCGTCAAACACCGCCACATTGCGAAACGTAGCCAGCGCACCTCGTCTTGCGATCAATCAACACAGCGCAACTCCACTTCACAGAGCCTGATGTCACAGGCCTCTTTTAAGGTCGATGTATGAAAAAACACATCGAACTCACCGGCTACGGAGCCGGACGCGACACCACCGTCGGATCACTGACCGGCAACCTGATTGAACTCCTCAGCGCCATGCGAGCCGATGGTCGCTCGCTCATCGCCCTGGCCGAATTTAGCGACGTCCGCTACGTGCAGTTCTACGTGGACGACGACGGTGACGTTACCGGCGAAGTCATCTCGAACCTCAACATTGGTGACGCGATTGCCCTTCAGCCTGAGGATGAAGACGCTCTCCGAGCGTTGGGATTCAACGAGCCGGCCTACGGACCGAATCCCAACTGGTGGATCCGCACCTCAACGACTGAAGACTTCACAGCAATGACTGCGACCATGAACGCGGCGATCTACAACGTCTTACGCGAAGCGCCAAGCAACGTGGTGACAGTCTCAACCTGGCCAGCTTCAAAATCGGCCGGCATGACAACGGACGAAGCTCGAGCAACCTTTCGTGTCCACGCTCGAGAAGGTCAGGGAGACGCCCTTGACTTCTGATGCAGTCATTCTCCCCTTTCGCAAAAGGGGTTCCGTCGTCAATGCCGCCCCCGTGCAGAAGCGCGGGTACGTCGTCAAAGGCCGCTACGAACGGCACCGTCGCAAAATAAACATTTGGGCGTGGGATGACAACGACGCAGTCGATGCCGCCACCACTTTATTGAGCTGGCACGCCTACAACAGTGGTCCGTTTACCCAGCTGGTGTGGCAAAAAGGTGAGATACAACTCTTCGCCGTCGACGACAACCGCTTCATTTCAACCATCACCGTTCGCCCCCACCCACTGGCCATTGTTACGCCAACTGGTAACTGAAAGAAGGATGACTAATGAGTAGTCTCACCGCCACCGTGGTTCTCGGTAACCGCCACACCTTTGACGGAGACATCAATCCGCTTCACCAGATTGAGGTCTACGAAGGATCAACCATCGCCTTCCAAGTCCGTTCGTTCGACGATGTCGAGCCCACCCGCACCTGGCTGGGTATCTACCCCGAGCGCGCCCGTGACACCCTCTTCGCCGTCATGACGTTGCTGCTCCCCGACTTCGAGCACCACCCACTAGCGAACGCCACCACGGTGGACAGCGAGGCGATTGACGAGTCTGACCTACATGCGCTCGCGGCGGTGGCGGCCAGCACCTGGTCATTTGCCGTTGATGCCACGCTTCGCGATGGCAGCATCCTCCGGACTGAGGACTTCGCCCAACTAGCGGCCGCATCGGTGATTGTGTTCACCCCCACGTACATCCGCCAACCACTCCAACTACCAGAGGGAGACCACTAATGACGTCTGACGAAAGAGAACTACGCGCCTGGCACCGTCGACTCTGCCCAGTCACCGACTGGCTCACCATCTCAGGTGATCTGCAGAATGATGAAGAAGGAGCATTGACCCAGATTCGTGAATGGCAAGCCGCGGGCATCACGGACGTCGTTGACCTTCGCCAGGAATGGTCCGATGAGGATGTCATCTACCACCATGCGCCCGCCATTCACTACCACTACCTCGGCACCCACGACAACGGGGGCGCCCAGAGTGACGCCTGGTTCGACGCCGGTATCGCCGTGCTTCACGAGGCGCGAGCCGCCGGCGACCCACGACTCCTCGTGCACTGCCACATGGGCATCAACCGTGGTCCGTCAATGGCCTACGCGATGCTGCTCGAAGATGGGTGGGACGTCGTCGAGGCGCTCGAGGTACTGCGTCAGGCTCGTCCCATTGCGGCCATTGCCTACGCCCGCGACGCACTCCGCGCTCATTACCGACGCCACGGCCTCGATCCGGCTGGGTTTGCTGCCGACCTCGAGCGTCAGCGTGCCTGGTTCTCCGACAACCACATTGATGTCGCGAAGGTCATTCGTCTAATCCGTCAGCCAGCATCGGCCTAAGCGCCGTCTTCAGCCTGTGGTTAATTCACCGAGCCCACGACACATCGGCTTCGGACCGGCATTGACGTTGCCGTAGCGGTGCGCCGTCACCGCCACACTCTGTTCTAAGAGCCACCGCGGCGCTTCCACGTCGCCCCGCTGGGCGAGTGGTCGACAGTCGAGTGACACTTCATGCGCGAGGGCTTCGGCATACGGCGCGGTTTCGTTACTCAGCCACCGTACGGCGGACGCTGCCGGGAGGCGCGTTAGTAGTTCGATCGTCGTTTCCACAATGACGCCCGGCACCCCGGTCAATGGCGTCGGCGCACTGAAGGTCACCGGGATCGTGACAGTTTTCGCTATCTCGGCCACTATCACTGCGGTCTCCTCGTCGGTTACTCGAACCGTCATTGTCGCTAGTGGCCGTCGGTAGCGCTGATAGTTCCGTTCCACCGTGAGTCCGGCGCGGTCAACGGCCTGCGAGCCCGTGTGGCGCCACCATTCATTAACGCCCTCCAGCGCCTCTTGGTGGTTCACCATTGTGTGCCACGACCGCAGTGCGGCGACGTAGAGATTTCCCCCGGCCTTTGCGCCATTTCCGACACGAGATCGCTTCCAGCCACCGAAGGGCTGGCGATTCACCACCGCCCCCGTGGTTCCTCGATTCAGGTAGAGATTGCCCGCTTCACACATCTCAAGCCAGCGCTCGCACTCGGCCTGATCGAGTGATTGAAATCCGGCAGTGAGCCCATAGGCCGTGTCGTTTTGCCACGCGAAAGCCGTTTCGAGATCCGGGGCGACCATGACTGCCAGCACGGGGCCAAACCATTCCGTACGGTGGCTCCACGAACCCGGCTGAACGCCAACTTTGACGCCCGGTGACCACAGGCATCCGGCCTCATCGAGCTGCTGTGGAGCGACGAGCCACTCTTCGCCCGCGTCCAAGGTCGTGAGTGCTCGCCGCAGTGAGCCCTCCGGTGGGCGAATGAGAGGGCCCACAACAGTTGAAAAATCGTAAGACGGGCCCACTCGTAGCGACGTCACCGCGTCGACGAGCTGTCTTCTAAAGCTGGGGTTGGCGTAGACCGAGGCGTCGACGATAGCGACACTCGCCGCACTGCATTTCTGCCCGGCGTGACCAAAGGCAGATTGAACGAGATCCCTTACCGCCAGATCGATATCGGCGAAGGCCGAAATAATCATCGAGTTTTTGCCACTAGTTTCGGCCAAAAGGTTGAGGGATGGCTTCCAACCATGGAAGAGTTCGGCCGTCTCGAACGCGCCGGTGAGTATCACGGCACCGACGCCGTCGTGCGTAATGAGCGCTTTTCCAACCTCATCATCACGGGTCGACACAAACTGCAGCGCATCGCGCGGCACGCCCGCCTCCCAGCACAAGGAAGCAAAGTCCCATGCTGTCGCCACCGTTTCGGGCGCCGGTTTCAACACCACCGTATTACCGGCCGCTAGAGCCGCGCAGACGCCACCAGCCGTAATGGCTAGTGGAAAATTCCACGGCGGAATAACAGCCACCACACCAAGGGGCGTGGAGTCGTCATCGGTGCAGTGCTGCGCGTAAAAGACAGCGAAGTCAATTGCCTCGCTGACTTCAGGATCAGCTTCAGCCACTGTTTTTCCTGCATCTCGCGCCATCGTGGCGATGAGGTAAGCTCGCCGCTGCGCCAACAGGAACCCGACGCGCTCGAGGACATCTCGACGTAGGTCACTCGATGCGCGACGCCACGAGGAGGCGACAGCGGCGGTAATCGCATCATCAATATCTGTTAGTTCAGCAATGGCGTAGTCGTACCAAGTTTCGTTGTTCGCTGACGGATCACGCCCGATTTCTCGGTTCTCTCGCCACCGCTCTTGGCCCGCAATCATCAGTGGAAAAGACCGAGTACTTGTCCGCACCGTGGCGATTGCCGACTGTACCTGGGAACGAAATTGCGGGTCACTCGGATCAGCGTCGCTGGCATTGTCGAATCCAGCCGACGCTGTGGTGCGCTGTTCGACCCGGTGACGCCGTGACAACGTGGACACGGAGTGCCGCTCACTCAGCGACGTTTCGAACCGTGCACGTTGTTCGTCAAACACTTTCGGATCATCGGCGACGAAGAAGGAGGCGCTGAGGTAATTCTCCGGTGCGGTGTTCTCATCCAACCGGCGAACAAGATACGCCACGGCGGCAGCGAAGTCGTCCTGATTGGTCACGGGTGCATACAGGAGCACCGGCTGACCACTCGAGACCAACGCCCGCACTTCCGCATTGGCCATGCCCTCGAGCATTTCGACATCCATCTGCCGCTGAACACCTCGGTGGGCCGCCACACGACGCGCCCACGTCACGTCGAAGAGATTGTGGCTCGCGACACCAATACGGAGTGCGTCAGCGAGCTCTGGGCGAAGGGCCAGATCGAGCAAGCGAAGGTAGCTGGCGTCCACATCCGCCTTGCTGCCGTACGGCGCGGCGGTCCATCCGTGAAGTTCCGCCTCTACGCGCTCCATCGCGAGATTGGCGCCCTTGACCAACCGAATCTTGATAGCCCCGCCCGTGCGGGCGTGGCGAACTCGAGTCCAGTCACACAAGGCAACAAATGCGTCGTGAGCATCGGGAAGATAGGCCTGAAGAACAATGCCGGCCTCCATCGTCTCGAACTCGGGTTCGTCGAGCACGGTCCGAAAAACGGTGGTCGTCATCAGCAGATCCCGAAACTCTTCCATGTCGAGATTCACAAAGACGTCGTGAGCCTGGGCCGTGCGATAGATCTCGCGTAACTCTGGCGCAACGCGCCCGAGGGAACCTTCGAGATCAATCGTGATGAGCTGCGCCACGACGGCGGAGAGCTTAACTGAGACGTAGCTCACGTCGGGTCTCGTCATCATTTCCAACACGCGACGAAGTCGCTCAGTGGCCTCCGCGTTTCCCAGCACAGCCTCGCCCAGGACATTGATATTTAGGCCAACCCCATTCGAACGTCGCTCGACAATCCGAGGCTGTAATTTCGTCGATTCGGCGGGCAAAATCAGGAGGGACGACTGGGCTCGCACCTGCTGATGGACGAGCGCCAATGCGAGTCGTGGGGCCAGATACGACAGAGCGGCGACGAGATGAAGACCGAGATAATTGATGGTGCCGAACCCATCGCGATGCGCCCCTCGAACGGCCCGCCGGAGCGAACGAGCCCCGGCGCGAGGGTCACTGACCCGCATCACCTCGTCGGTAAGGGCAATCGTGACATCAATGGCGCTGGCGTCGCGAAGGAGACCACGAAACTGACGTCGACTGGCTCGCTCACGGTGGGTGCGCAGCCGATCGGATGCAGCTAGCAACTGACGAACTTCGTCAATAACGCCGGGTGTTAGCGATGAAAGTGACTGATCGGTGCAATCCGGTACCACGTAATTCCCCCACGGCATTGTGGTCACGTCGTTGTGCTCACGTCAGTATCGTAGTGATTTCCTGCATGCTTCTGCTCCATCGTTCGACTCGTGTTACACGCGCTTCGTACTGTGGGACACTCGCACTTCTCACCACGCAGTTAGGAGCCCAATGTCGAAGCGGTCAAGCAATCCCATGCAGACGGAATGGGCCGGTCGACACCGGCTCTGGAAGGTCTTCAACTCGCAGAGCGCCGGCTTCACTGACGCGCGCAAGATCAGCGACTACTCCCGGGTCCAAGGTCTTTTTTCAACGCTCGACGGCGTCTCACTACTCGGGTGGTTCCAGTACGGGCGCGAACTGACCGCGCTCTACCAGTCTGGCAACGCCCTGATTTTGCTCGAGCGCTTCGTCAATGACGAAGAGGGTAGTGAAGGAGCCGTGGCCTGCGTTGGCGCCCCCACCTGGGACGAAGTCGTTGACGTGGTCGCATCACTGTTGGCACTCGACGACGAGGTTGACGTCGCGGCCGCTGGCGAGTCAGGAGCGCCCAATGCCTAGGTTGACCCAAAACCCTCTGAGTTACGCCCACGAGGCGATGAATGAAGCCATGAACAATCATGGTCAGTACTCCTACGTTGCCGACGCCGTCGACCTCGAGGCCATGCGCCTGCTATTTCATTCGCGTGGTGACGTGATCCTCCGCCAACGGATGTCCGACCTTGATAACGACCTGGTCTCGATCTTCGAGCACCAGCCCACCGAAACACGGTTTCTCCTCCGCGAGTGGACGTGCACCGACACCAACTGCGACACCGCGCACGGACGCCTCATCATCAGCGCACTCTCCATGGACGCACTCTCCATCGCGCTCGACCTTCTCGCCAATGACGATCACGAACTCGACAACTACATGGACTTCATGGCCGAAAACCGGTACGTCAATTACGACGACGATGACTTCCATCAGGGGGAACACGAATGAAAAGGAAGAAAAAGATCTGGAGTTGGGGCTGGAAGCGTCGCGTCCTCGTGGTCACGGGCATCCTCACGGCCCTAACGGCCTTCCTCTGTCAGGGCTTTGACATGATGCCGCAAAGCTCGCTCGCCACCTTTCCACTCTCGGCAATCAGCGCTCTCACTCACAACGTGATGTACTTCTACACCCACTACTACGGCATCGGTATCGGCCTCGCCGTCGGTTCGTTTGCCGGCGCCCTGGGCGATCGACTGCCGAAGCGGTGGTGGGTGACGATACCCCTCTGGGTGGCGGTCTGGTTCGTGATCCCACCTGTCCTCAATCTCACGTACCTCATCGCCAACGGAGCAGACAACGCCGTGCAGGGGTGGTGGATCGGCATCGCCATTGACTGGTTGATTATGCAGCCAGTGTTTTGGTTCGCCTGGGCCCTCATTTCGCTCACGGTGGATCTAGTGAGCGACATTCGCATTGCGCCGCGGGCCATCTACCGCGAATGTCGATCACTCTTTCTGCGGGGCAAGCACCGTCGTCGTCGCTTCGTCTAAGGGACTGTCACACCCCCTTCGTACCATGGAACTGTCGGTGATGGTCATCGACAGCGAAGGGAATTCATGACGACGTACGACATCATTGGCGACATTCACGGCGAGGCCGGCAAGCTCCGGGGCCTCCTCAACACACTGGGTTACGAACCCGACGCCAATGGCGTATTCCGTCACGAGACCAACACCGCCGTCTTCGTCGGCGACTTCATCGACCGCGGCAGCCAGCAGTGGGATGTCTACCAAATTGTCCGCCCCATGGTGGAACAGGGCGCGGCCCTCGCCGTGGCCGGGAACCACGAGTACAACGCGATTGGCTACGCCACCCTGCATCCCGACGGCACGGACTACCTCCGACCCCACGACGGACAGTGGGGGCCAAAGAATCTCAAGCAGCACGAGGAGTTCTTGCGGCAGATTCCGTTTGGCACCCCCGAGCACCGCGAGATAATTGCCTGGTTCACGACGCTCCCCCTCTTCCTCGAGCTCGACGACCTCCGCGTCGTCCACGCCTGCTGGCACCAGCCATCGATTGACGCGCTGAAGGCGGCCGGTCTCGCTGGTGGACTCACCACCCTTGAGATGATCTACGCCGCCTACGACGTCTTCGGCACGAACCGCGCGCTGAATGCCGCCGTCGAGATGGTGTTGAAGGGCCCCGAAATTCCGGTTGCCGAGTACGGCGGCTTCTACGACAAGGATGGCAACTACCGGACCGACGCTCGACTGCGCTGGTGGTTGTCGGGCGAAACCCGGCTTCGAGTACTCGCCGACATCCCCTTGAACAAGCAGGGAGAACTGCAGCTTCCGGACATCGAACTGGATCTCGACCCCACCCTGCTCTACCCGGCCACGGCCCAGCCCGTCTTCTTCGGTCACTACTGGCGCACTGGCGAACCGGTTCTCCTGGGTGCTCGCGCTGTCTGCGTTGACTACAGCGCGGCCCGCGAGGGGCAGCCACTCATGGCCTACCGCTACCGCGCCGGTGACGACCTGACGCAGTCGGACTTCGTGAGCTTCTGCGCCGCCTAGTTCGTCGCGGGACGCAAGACACCATCAACCCGCTGAGGGATTCCCAGGGGGTTTGCGTCGTGCAACGTCTCAGGTAGCCATACTTCGGGGACACCCTGATAGGACATGGGACGAAGCCACCGTCGAATCGCCGTCGCACCAACTGAGGTGTGCAATGACGACGTCGCGGCGGGAAGTGGACCTCCATGGTGCATCGACCACGACACCCCAACACCCGTCGGATACGCGTTCACGATGACACGCCCCGCCTTCGCCCGACCTGCGGCGAGCAAACGAGAAGCGTCAGGGTCGTCGACGCCAACCTGGACCGTAAAGGTCAGCGCGGGTTCGAGGAGCGCGATAGTGGCGAGCAACTCTTCAATGTTCTCGTAACGAACAATGATGGCAACTGCTCCGAAATACTCGGTAGTCAACGCCGCGTGCGACGTGATCACGACCTCACACGTCGCTTCGAAGAGTGCGGCGAATGAACCGGCATTGGCACTCGAGCGCCCCGACATCGCGAGAGACCGAAGACCCGGGACTTGCCCGAGGGAGACAACCCCCTCTTCGAAGCGGTCACGAATCTCCGTGGTCAACATGGTGGCGCCGGCACCCTTACCGAGTGTGTCGACTGCCGAGGCCACAACAGCATCACCATCGGCAGAAGACGGTACGAAGAGCAGTCCCGGTTTCGTACAAAACTGGCCAGACCCGAGCGTCACCGAGCCCACCAAACCCTCGCCAATCGTCGACGCACGATCGGCTGCAGCGGCAGGGGTGACGACCAGTGGGTTGACACTACCCAGTTCACCGTAGAAGGGAATGGGTACCGTACGAGCCTGCGCTCGATCAAAGAGGGAGCGACCCGCGCCGTACGAACCGGTGAAGCCCACGGCAGCAACGTCGCGGTGCTCGACCAGGGCAATGCCGGCGTCGAAGCCGAAGACGAGGGCGAGCGTTCCCGCTGGCGCGCCCACCGAGTCGGCACCTTGGCGCATGGCCTCGAAGGTGACCCGTGAGGTCAACGGGTGAGCAGGGTGTGCTTTGATAACGACCGGGCAGCCGGCCGCGAGGGCCGACGCCGTATCGCCACCCGGCACTGAGAAGGCGAGAGGGAAGTTGGAGGCACCAAAGACACCAACGACGCCAAGTGGCTCAAGTTGACGACGCAGGTCGGGCAGTGGACCCATCGGCGAGTCGTAGGGGTGGTCAATCGAGGCTTCGAGAAATCCTCCGTCGCGCACGACGCCCGCGAAGAATCGGAACTGGAAACACGTGCGACGCAACTCACCAGTGAGTCGAGCTTCACCGAGTGCCGTTTCTTCATCAGCTGTGGCAATTATCGCTGCACTCACGGCCTCGAGGGCGTCGGCGATAGCGTCGAGCATCGAAGCCCGCCACGACAGGGGTCGCGTCGCGAGCTCTGCCGCGGCCAGTGCCGCCAATGAGCACACGTGGTCGAGCGACTCCACAGAAGTCTCGACAATGTCCGTCGTGCGCTGCTCACCGGTAATCGGATTGGTACTAATGACGTTCACGTCACTCCTTAGGGTCTGCTTGTTGTGTGGGCGATGTGTCACGCGCCGGTGCGCAAGGAGGCACCAGACGTGGCGTCGAAGAAATGGAGATTGTCGGGATTGAGAGTGAAATGAACTCGCTCATGTACCGTAATTGACGCTTTTGCGCCACAGCGAGCCACGACACGCTTGGAGTGAGCAGATGGGCCAGTCTCCGCCACAATGGCGTCGTCACCACCAAAGCTGATGTGGGCCAGAATCTCTGAGCCCAACGCCTCACGGAGGGTCACCGTGGCGCCAAAACTTCCTGCCGTACCCTCAGTGGCCACGACCAAATCCTCCGGTCGAACCCCAAGGAGCACCGACCGGTCAGCGAGATTGTTCAACCGGTGCGACGCACGGTAGGAGTCAGGCACGACGACCGACTGATCACCGAAGTAGGCCCGAAGCACGCCCCCCTCCTCTTGCAGGGTGGCGTTAAGAATGTTCATCGGAGGTGAACCGATGAACCCAGCCACGAACGCGTTCGCTGGAGCGTCGTAAAGCTCTTGTGGCGTGGCGACCTGCTGCAGGACACCGGCACGCATGACCGCAACTCGGTCGCCCATAGTCATCGCCTCCGTCTGGTCGTGCGTCACGTAGATAGTGGCCACACCGAGGAGTCGTTGAATACGCGAAATTTCCGAGCGCATCTCAACTCGTAATTGAGCGTCGAGGTTCGAGAGCGGTTCGTCCATCAAGAACGCCTGTGGCTCACGCACAATGGCGCGACCCATAGCGACTCGCTGGCGTTGCCCTCCCGAGAGCGCCTTTGGCCGACGGTCCAAGTACTCGGTTAGACGCAGAATTTTGGCGGCCTCTTCGACGCGTCGACGAATCTCGTCCTTGGGTACGTTACGAATTTTGAGAGCGAAGCCCATGTTCTGAGCCACCGTCATCTGTGGGTAGAGGGCGTAGTTCTGAAAGACCATCGCAATATCGCGGTCCTTTGGCAACACGTTATTCACGACTCGCCCACCAATCGAGATGGTGCCGTCAGAGATTTCCTCGAGGCCGGCAATCATACGAAGGGCCGTTGTCTTGCCACAACCGGAAGGCCCCACGAGCACCATGAGCTCACCGTCGGCTACTTGGAGCGAGAGCTCCTGCACGGCGGTGTTACCTCCGGGGTAGGTCTTGACCACTCGGTCAAACACAATGTCAGCCACGTTGCACTCCTCGATTCGTTGTCATCGATCTATTCCCATCGTGAGTCCCCGCACCAAGAAGCGCTGGAACACGAGGTACACCAACATCGCTGGGGCCGCCGACACCAGTGAGCCCGCCATCAGCAACGGAATTGACGTGGTGTGGCCCGCCGCCAACGCGGCGAGGCCCACGGTGATGGTGCGTTCGTTGTTGTTTTGTAAGAAGAGCAGTCCAACAAGGAGGTCATCCCAGATCTGAATGAACTGCAGGACCGTCACCGTGGCGATAGCGGGGAGAGCCATCGGTAAAGCCAGGCGCCACAGCACGCCAAAGTACCCGAGCCCATCGACAATGCCCGCCTCGACGAGTTCATCGGGAATCCGACGGAAATACGTGGTGAAAAGGAAAATTGAGAATGGCGTCCCGAGGGCGGCGTAGACGACCACCGCACCTAGGTAGTTATTGGTTAAACCCGTCTTGGCGATATTAACGAACTCAGGAATCAAAATGGCCTGGAGGGGCACCATCATGGCGGAGACGATGGCGAGAAATACCACGTTGCCACCGCGAAACTGCAATTTGGCGAAGGAGAATCCCGCCATGATGCCCACGACCAAAATGATAAAAATCGACAACGTGCACACCACGGTCGAATTCCACAGCTCTTGCCACACCGGAATATTGGCGTTGATCTCCTGCCAGGTCTGTGTCGAAACGCCGTGGCCAATGAGATATTGGGCGTTGGTCTTGAAGCTGATGATGACCATGATGGCGAAGGGGTACAACATGACAATCGCCAGCGCGACCATGGCCGCAAAAATTGCGGCGCGACCGAGTCGCTTCGTCTTGGGCGCACTCACGGTCAAGGTGCTCACGAGTCTCGATCCCCGATAAGACGCAGCTGGACAATGCCCACGACCGCGGTGATGACGAACAGGATGATGCCGTAGAGGGCAGCTGTCCCGAACTGACTCTGATTAAAGCCGGTTTGGTAGACGAGGAACTCCATCGTGGTCGTGGCGTAGCCTGGCCCACCGTTGGTCATAACAAAAATCAGTGAGAAGAGCGCGGAGAACGCCGAGATGACGGTCATCACGAAGGCCAACTGGAGAAAGCGACTGAGATGAGGCAGCGTGATGTGGCGGAAAATGCGCCAACCGCCAGCGCCGTCGATGCGCGCAGCCTCCTCGAGCGAGGGGTCGAGAGTGGCCAGCCCCGTGAGGAAGAGCATTGTGTTCGTGCCGATCATCGAGAAAATAAAGGTGATGCCAAGCGCAATCAGTGCCTGGTTCTCCTGACCCAGCATGTTGGTGTGGATGTTGGAAAAACCGATATCGCTGAGCAGAGAGTTCATGGTGCCGTTGTAAGCGAAGAAGTGCTCGGCCACGAGGCCAATGACCACCCACGAGATGGCGGTAGGAAGAAAGTAAATCGAACGGAAGAGTCGCCAGCCGGCGACACGCTGGTGCAGCATGACGGCCGCGGCCAGCGGAATGGCCAGGGCGAAGGGTACCGAGAGCAGTAGTTCAGCATTGTTCCTAAGTGCCTGCCACATCGTGGGGTTATGGAAGGCCTGCGACCAAGCTGACGGACCAACCCAGTTGGTGGTAAGCCCATCCCAGTTTGTGAAGGAGTAGTACACCGCTTGGCAGATCGGGTACAAAATCAGCAGACCTACGAGGACCAGCGCAGGCACCACGAGCACCATGCCAACACGACGACGACGACGCGTCAGCAGCGACGGCCGTGGTCCACTGTTCGACAGTCGTGGCGCAAGACTCGTAAGACTCATGGACGTCCTTTGGGCAAAGAAACCACTCGCCGGTCGGCGCCACGTGGCGCCGACCGGCGAGCAGTCGGGGAATTAACCGGCGTACTGCGCACCACGCTGCGACGATGGCAGGGCGTTCAGCACCTGGGCCATCTTGGCCAGCGCAGCCATGGGAGTTGTCTGACCGTCGAGCACGGTAGTGAGCTCGGTTGAACCAGCGTTGACAACATTGACCTGAATCGCATTGTCAAGCATTGGGTAGACCGCCATGTGCTGCTTCGTAACGAAGTTGAGCATCTGCTGATTAACCGGGTTCGAGGTCGTGGTACCAGCAATGTCGGGAATCAGACCCGCGGCGTTGATGATCTTTGCGGCCTCGGGAGTCGTCATGAAGGTCTCAAACTTCATGTCGGCTGCCTGGTTGGGCGAGTACTTCATGACGCTGATACCGTCACCGGGGAACTGCACGACACCGTTGATGGGCTTCGTCGAGAATGGGGGCACAAAAGCCGCCACGTTCGATCCCATGGTCTTGGTGTACTGCTGGGTGTCCCAGGTGCCATCCATCAACATGGCGGCTTTACCATTTTCAAAGTCCTGAATGTTGTTGGTCTTGGTCAAGACATCGGGGTTCGTGCAGCCGGCGCTCTTGAGCTTGGCCCACTGCGTCAGTGCCGCGACGTTGGCCGGCGAAGTCCACTTGATAGAGCCGTTGTAGAGGCTCTTCCACTGAGCGACTGAGTAGTTACCAATCATCATGTAACTCATGTCGTACCAGGGGTAGAACTCGGCTCCGAGCGCCTGGCCACCGTTACCGTACGTGAAGGGCGTCACGCCGATCTTCTTCAACGCGCTGCACGCCGAGGCGAGCTGCGACCAGTCAGTGGGTACCGACGTGATACCGGCCTTCTTAAACAGGGCCTTGTTGTAGAAACCGATGTAGAACTGTGACTCCAGCGGCATCACCAGTGGATTACTCGTCCCCGTCAGGCCCGGCGTCATCCAGTTCAGACTCTCCATCTTGGCCAGCGAGGCGGCTGGGACGCCACCCTTGAGGTTCGAAAGGAAGCTTGAGTATTGCAGAGCATAGAGGCCGGTCCACATCACGGCCATGTCAGGACCATTGCGGGTAATCGCGCGCGACTGCAGCAAGGAGAAGTAGTTCGAGGCGGGCTCGGACACCACGTTGATCTTGATGCTCGGGTTGGCGGCCGTAAAGGCGGTGGCCAGATTCTTCAAAGCAACGGCGTTCTGTTCCGTACCGTAGTTTTCCCAAATGGTGAGCGTCGTCGTCGCACTACCCCACGACGGTGTCGCCACGATGGCTGATGCACTTAGGGCGACGCCCGCCAGCAACGCGGCCGCGCCTTTCTTCCTCAATAGGTTCATTTCGATCCCCTCGTTAATGACACACGACCACCACCGTGGTAGCCGTTCCCTCCCTTGATGGTCCGCAGCAGATACCGCATTCCTCAAGACCTCCCCACGACGGGCTCGACGAGCCGCGGTGGCACCCCTGGCGTTCCAGCCAGGAAATCAAAATCGCATCCCGCCGGTGCCTGCAGCACGTGCGAGCGGTAAAAACCCAAATAGCCACGTTCGGCGGGAACGACGGCCAACATCTCGCTGGCGCGTCGAGCGAGTTCCTCGTCTTCAACCTCGAGGTGTACCGTTCCCGCGTCAGCGTCCACACTGATGACATCACCGTCCCGAATTAAACCTATGGGGCCGCCAACGGCCGCCTCGGGTGCGGCGTGAAGAAAGACCGTGCCAAAGCTCGTCCCGCTCATTCGGGCGTCCGTGAGACGCACCATGTCGGTGATACCCTTTGCCACCACGCTGGCGGGGAGCGAGATCATGCCCCATTCGGGCATTCCAGGACCGCCAATCGGACCGGCGCCGCAAAGCACCAGTACGGCGTTAGGGTCGATGTCCTCGGTACTGAGAGCGAAGGCTTCCGCTTCTTCGGCCGATCGCAACACAATGGCCGGGCCCCGATGGCGCAGCAATGATGGCGTCGCCGCCGATCGCTTGATAACGGCCCCATCGGGCGCGACATTGCCGTAGACAACACGGAGCGTGCCGTGAGGATCAAGAGCCGTCTCCAGGGAGCGAATAATCTCGCCGGCCGGAGCAGCAACCGCCGCTACGTCCGCGGTTGAGGCGCCGGTCGCCGTCAATACCGTTTGATCGAGCATGTCGCCGAGTGAACGCCACACGCTCGGAGTGCCACCAGCGGCGTCGAAGTCTTCCATGAGTCCGCGGCCCGATGGCTCGATGTCGACGATGACTGGAACACTACGTCCGGCGGCGTCGAAGTCGGAAAGTGACAGGTCGACGCCAAGTCGTCCCGCCATAGCGGTGAGGTGAATAACGGCGTTCGTTGATCCACCGATAGCACTGAGTACCTTGGCGGCGTTGGTAAAGCCGGCTTTGCCAATCTGCGCCGGTCGCACGCCGTCGCGCACCATCGCCACGATCCGCTCGCCAACGAGATGTGCAACGTCAAGGTGACGTGGATCACCAGCCGGCATCGACGTGGACTGCGGCCACGCCACGCCGAGGGTTTCACACAGAATGCCCATGGTCGACGCCGTACCCATCGTGTTGCAGGTTCCTCGCCCCAGCGTGAGGGCCGTCTCGAACTCCTGCCACTCCTCGTCACTCATCGTGCCCGCCCGACGCTCATCCCAGGCTCGCCACAGGTCAGTTCCGGTGCCGACGCGGCGCCCCCGGTAGCGGGCCACTGGACGCGGACCGGACATCACGAGCAACGTCGGCAGGTTGGTACTGAAAGCTCCCATTAGGCCAGCCGGTACCGACTTGTCGCAGGCCGCGAGCACGATCACGCCATCAACTGGCTGACTGCGTAAGGATTCCTCAACCTCCATTGCCACCAAGTTTCGGTAGAGCATGGCGGCGGGCTTCATTATGTCTTCACCGAGGCTCATGACCGGGAACTCAACGGCCACGCCACCGGCCGCTTCGATACCCGCACGGAGCGTAGGAACCAAGTCACGCAGCGGTTGATTGCAGGGGTTGAGGTCGCTGGACGAGTTCGCGAGGCCAATCACTGGTGTACTGGCGTCGGGAGCTGGGTTACCACCCATGGCGAAGGCCACGCGGGCGTCGAGCGCCACGTCATTGTCCTTTCCAAACCATGCGCGCGAACGGAAGGTCACTTGACAGGTACTCCAATGCCCGCGGCGCCCGGGGACGACATGGTAATGAGCTCATCGCTGCGGCTGACCCACTCCATCGAAATTGCGGCTCGGCGGACCTTCTCTCGGACGTTATCGACAACGTCGCTCATCACCTGGTGACCGGCGGGGTAGACGGCGCGGGCATTGCGCAGACCGTACTTCGCGTACAGGGGCGCACCCGCCAAAACGAGCTCGACGACTTCGTGACCACGGACCATACCACCCAAGCCATCGGGTGCTTCGACGTAGAGATCGATGGGAATCGGGTCCGTGGCGCGGAGTTCGGTGATCTCCTCGAGCGTCAGGTCAGAGGGCACGTTGATGGTTGTCATACCGAGCTGGGCTAGTTGGCGAAAGCTCACCGGATTCGATGGGGCGAGGACGGCGGAACACTTGTACACAATGTCCGTGGGAAGTTCACCTCGCTTGGTGAGTGTGGCGAGAATTTCCATCAGCCCAGTGTCCGCGATGAGGAATCCGCGAATACCGCAGTCGACCGCCCGAAGTAAATCCTCCACGCTGTAACGCAATTGGTGTAGTCCACGAAGATGACCCGAGAGGGCGCGGCCATCCGATGAACGGACGGTGCCACCGACCCCGAACTCCTCGCGGGGGCCCATAAAGAGATTCACCTCAATGCCACGGTCGGCGCCCATTGTGGCCATCTCACGAAGCTCCGCTTCGCTGAGCAACATGGCGCCGCTACCTTGCGAGACTCGGTGAATCACGATGCCGTGACGGTCTGCTTCAGCGATAGCGGCGGCCATCGCCGTCGGATTCTCAACCGAAGGGATTTCAATACGTAGTTGGGCGCCGTCGGGAAAACGGGCCTCGGAGCGAGCAACGGGCGTCACGTGGTGACCAAGTACATTCTCCAACATGGCATTCGCTCGAGGAGTGCCGGCTCCTTGCAATGGCTGCGCTGTTGTCATGATGCCCTTCTTTCACTCAGGTCCAGCACGCCAGGGGACGATGTTGCCCCCCACCGTGGCCACTTCGATGCGGTGAGGCAGGTCAGTGTTGCTCCCACCAAAAAGGTATCCTCAATTTTTGCCCCACCGGCAACGCTCGGATTGAACGCCACCGCGCAGCCCTCGGGGACTGGCTCGCGCCACCACGGACTGTCAGTCGCTTCGGGGTGGAGTTCGAACTCGCGCTGACCGTAGCCAATGGGGCCGCCCTGAAAGTGTTCACGCCAGGCGTCGGGCTGCCCGACCGCGGCGTAGCCCCGTCCCAGTGCTTCGTAGACATCGCCCCACGTCGCACCCGGTACGACAGCCCGGTGCACGTACTCCTGCACCTCGGCACAGGCATCGAGTTGCGAGTGAGGCACATCGCCACTGGCGGTCGCTAATCGGGTGAGCGCGACGTGGAGGCCGAAGGCACGGGCCACAACGACCACCATCAAGGAATCGTTGATCACGTCTCCGCACATCATGGGATGACGGAATCTGGCGAGACGCTCGTCCCCACCAACAATCAAGCACACGGCATCAGCCCCGGCACTCTCGAGGGGTCCAACGACCGCCGCCGCTATCTCGCGGTCACGACTTTTCCCTGGCTGCCATGCACGGACCGACCCTTCGACCGCCTCGGTAGCGACGGCCGCAAGGGCGGTGAGACACCGCTGTTCAGCGGCGCCCAACGCCAGTCGCGCTGAGACGAGCGCCACCGTAGCGTCAACCCCCCAGCCGGCGACGTCCGTCGCGACACGACCATGAACCAAAGAGGAGGCAATGCGGTACTGGCTGCCGAGTTCCCACCACGGCGCGGACATCACGGCAAAACCCAATTCATCTAAGGGGTAGTCGTGTTCGAGTCGTGCAACCTCGACAGAGCTGGCGACAAGGGTCGTAGCCGCCGGGGTAAAGACCACCCAAATGGGGTCGGTCGGGGTGACCCGATCAATTGGCGTGGAAATCGCCCCCGTGGCCCAGGCCACCGTACTCGGCGAACTAAGGACGATTGTGTCGACTTGGAGACGAGTAGCGACGTCGAGCAAACGGGCGCGTGCGTGCGCCACCCTTTGCTGCCTCAGTTCCCCCATGTTCGGAATCACAGAACCTCGTTCGTTATTATTGAACGTCATCTAAGCAGTGAATAGCCTCTACGTCAACTATCAGGGCGGTCTTTCTCAATAATTGCTACTGTGTGCGCTGATGCCGAACACTTTTACAGAAGACGACTACCCCGTTAAAAGTGTGGGGCGAGCCCTTGAGTTGCTTGAAGCTGTCGCCAGTGCCGGGGAAAGTGGCATGTCGCTGACGGAACTCGCCACGGCCATCGGTATGGCAAAAAGCTCTACGAGCGCTGCGGCCCGAACGCTCGCCATGTTCGGTCTGCTGCACGTTGAGCAACCTGGCCCGCGCTACCACTTGGGGTTCACCCTGCTCCGATTTGGTGACCTTGTTTCTCGGCAAACCTCGATGGCCAAGATAGTTCTTCCGTATCTCCACGAGATCACCGAGCGCACGGGATTAACGGCACGCTACGCCGTGAACGATGACGGGTACCCCGTTTTTATCGAACGGGTTGATGGCCGGGGCGCTGTTCGTTTTCATGCACCGCTCGGGCAACGAGAACAGCCTCACGCCACGGCGGCTGGAAAGGTCATTCTCGCGTACATGAAAGCCGCCGACGTCGATCGCGTTCTCAGCGCCACCGGACTTACCCGACACACGTCGTCGACGATCACCAACCGAGAAGAATTCGCGAACGAGTTGGACCGTGTTCGCTTAGTGGGCTTCGGCATCGACAACGAGGAGGAGTCCGAAGGGATTCTCTGCGTAGGTGCGCCGATTTTTGATCACCACCGCTCCTGTATTGGGGCATTATCGGTGACGGGTCTCAAAGCAGACTTGAGCGATGGTGCAGTCGGCGAACTTGGCAGCGTGGTTCGTGACTACGCCAATCGCATCAGTACCATCATGAGTGGAGGTCGCCCGTGAAAGCACTTGTCGTTCACCAGCCCAATGACGTACAACTCAGTGACGTCACAACACCGAGTGCCGGCCCGGGAGAAGTACTTCTCGCTCCCCTGGTCTCAGGGTTGTGCGGCACCGACCTCGAAATCATCAATGGCACCATCGACCCTGCGTACGTCCACTACCCAGTGACGCTCGGTCACGAGTGGGTCGCCCGTCGGGAGAGCGATAGTCGACTGGTCGTTGTCGAGGGCATCATTCCCTGTGGCAGCTGTGACGAGTGTCAACGCGGCGCAACGAATCGCTGCCGCGTCTACGACGAAATCGGCTTC
>DAIPLC010000109.1:0-5147 GCA_036769405.1 Acidimicrobiales bacterium | reverse complement strand
CGTCGACGTTTTGGCCTCGCCGGAGCGGCTGCAACACGCCCGGGCGCAAAAGGGCGCGCCGACCTACGCCGAGAAGTTGAACAGCGACACTTTCCACCTCACACCAACTATGACGGCAGTTGAGGCGGGGCGGGTCGTCCGCCTCGAACGAGCGTGGTGCCACGTCGCGGGCAAGCGCTTCCGAGTTCTCTCCGCTCACGAGGGGGAGGGGGCTGCCGACGCGACGCCCGGATCGGTGGTGGCCTTCGGCCCCCACGTGGGACTCGCGGTGGCCGATGGGGTGATCTGGCTCGACCGTGTCCAACCCGAAGGTGGGCGACCGATGGAGGCCTCGGCGTGGTGGGCTGGCGCGCGCTTGGCGTCAGACGCCATCTGGTCGTAGGCGTAGGCTGGAGCGGTGACGCAGATTGATCCAGGTCCTATTGGTTCGTTTCGTATAGCCCCGTCGATTTTGGCGGCGGACTTCGGTGTGCTGGCCGCGCAGGTCCAGTCCGTCGATGCGCAAACGGACTGGCTCCACGTCGACGTGATGGACGGCCATTTCGTCCCCAATATCTCACTCGGTCCACCCGTCATCAAGTCGCTACGCCCCTACAGTGAGCGGTTCTTTGACTGTCACTTGATGATGACCGATCCGGGTCGCTACCTGGAGGCGTTTGCGAAGTCGGGCGCGGACGGTGTGTCGGTCCACGTCGAGGTCGGGGGCACCCAGAATCTCATTAGCGACGCACGGGCCCTCGGTATGCGCGTTGGCGTGGTGGTCAATCCCGAGACCCCCTACGAAGCAGCGGCACCATTTCTCGCAGACATTGACTACCTGATGATCATGAGCGTGCACCCCGGCTTCGGCGGTCAGAGTTTCATCGAAGACGTCCTCGAAAAGCTGCGTCGAGCCCGGCGTGACATTGACGAAGGTGGCCTCCAGTGCGACCTCGAAATTGATGGTGGCATTGACCTTCACACTGCGCCTGAGGCTGCTGCCGCCGGCGCCAACGTGCTCGTCGCCGGATCAGCCATTTTTGCCACGCCTGATCCCTTGGCCGCGGCCGCGGCCATCCGCGACGCCGCCCTTCGAGCGCGCGCGTGACCCAGTCGTTCGACAGTGTGATGGCGGAAGCCATCGCCGAAGGCGATAAGGCTCGATTCCACGCGCCTCCGAACCCGTGGGTCGGCGCCATTGTGCTCGATGCGCAGGGTGTGGAGCGCGGACGTGGTCACACGCAGGTGCCCGGCTCGTCGCACGCCGAAATTGAGGCCTTAGCCATCGCTGGCGACGCTGCTCGTGGAGGCACCTTGGTCGTGACACTCGAGCCGTGTTGCCACGTGGGTCGCACGGGACCGTGCGTCGAGGCAATTATTGACGCGGGCATTGTTCGTGTGGTGATCGGGACACTCGACCCCGACCCCCGGGTCGCGGGGAAGGGTGCGGCGGCACTGCGCGAGGCCGGCCTAACGGTGTCGACTGGTGTTCTCATCGAAGATGTTCGCGCGCAACTGGCTCCGTACCTGTGGCACCGCATTACGGGTCGCCCGTACGTCATTGCCAAGGTCGCCAGCACCCTCGACGGCGTGGTGGCCATGGCTGACGGCACGTCCCAGTGGATTACGGGTGAAGCCGCCCGACTTGACGGACATCTGCTGCGCGCCCAGAGTCAGGCCATCATCGTTGGTGCCGGTACCGTTCGTAGCGACAATCCGGCGCTTACGGCCCGACTGGGTGACATCGTGCTCGAACCTCTGCGGGTCGTGCTAGGGAGTGCCCCGGCCGACGCTCGGGTTCGACCTTGCCTCGAACGGTCCGGTTCGCTGCGGGATATTTTGGATGAACTGGGTGAGCTCGACGTCTTGCAGGTCCTGATTGAGGGCGGTCCGACGACAGTCTCGGCCTTCCTGGAGGCCGAGCTGGTCAACCACGTGGTCTGGTACCTTGCTCCGGCGTTTGCTGGTGGGGCGGACACGGTGGCGGCACTTCGCACGCTAACAACCGGTACGCTGACGCAACTCCGTCGGGCTCGTTTCAGTGCAATCCGCCCGATTGGCGACGACATACGAGTGGATGTGGAGATCTAATGGCGATTGCCACGATTGAAGAAGCGATTGAGCAGTTGAAGCGCGGCGGCATGATTGTCGTCGTTGACGATGAGGACCGTGAAAACGAGGGTGACCTCATCATGGCCGCCGAGGACGTCACTGCCGAATCAATGGCCTTCTTCCTTGAACACACGTCGGGGGTCTTTTGCTCACCGCTCGAGGCCACTCGAGCCGATGAACTTGACCTGCCCCTCATGGTGGTGGCGAATACCGAGGCGCAGCGCACCGCCTTCACCGTCACCGTTGACTACCGACACGGCACCACGACCGGCATCTCCGCCGCCGACCGTGCGGCGACAATCCGCGCTCTGATTGATCCCGCGACCAAGCCCACGGACCTCAACCGCCCTGGCCACATCTTCCCCCTTCGCTACCGCGCGGGTGGTGTGTTGAAGCGCGCCGGTCACACCGAAGCCACCGTCGACCTCTGCCGTCTGGCGGGCAAGTACCCCTCGGGCGTCCTCTGTGAAATTGTCACGAAGGACAAGTCAGACATGGCCCGCCTGCCCGAACTTGAGGCCTTCGCGGAGGAGCACGGTCTGCCCCTCGTGACTATTGCTGACCTCATTCGCTACCGCCGGAAGCACGAAAAATTGGTGCGCCGCGTCGCGGAAGCCTCCCTGCCAACGGTGCACGGTGACTTCAATGCCGTGGTGTACGAGAGTGTGCTCGATGGTGAGCAGCACATGGC
Organism: Acidimicrobiales bacterium; assembly: GCA_036769405.1. Lineage (GTDB taxonomy): Bacteria > Actinomycetota > Acidimicrobiia > Acidimicrobiales > RAAP-2 > RAAP-2. Next base: position 2,365 of record DAIPLC010000109.1, on the reverse strand, counting down.
CCTGGTCTATGGTGACCTCAGCACTGCGAGCGAGGTGCTCGTTCGGGTGCACTCCGAGTGCTTGACCGGTGACGCGCTGGGATCGCTGCGCTGTGACTGTGGGCCACAACTGCAGGCCGCATTGGCCAAGGTGGCGAACGAGGGGGCCGGCGTCATTGTCTACCTTCGTGGTCACGAAGGACGTGGCATCGGTCTGGGCCACAAAATTCGCGCCTACGCCCTGCAGGAGACAGGCGTGGACACGGTCGATGCCAATACCGAGCTGGGCCTACCAGTGGACTCGCGAGAATACGGCATTGGCGCGCAGATTTTGGTCGACCTCGGCGTTACCTCGATGCGTCTGCTGACGAACAATCCGGCCAAATACGGTGGTCTCGAGGGCTTCGGCCTGAACATCGTGGAGCGCGTCTCCCTCGAGAGTGCGCCAACGGCGTTTAATATTGACTACTTGCGCACCAAGCGCGAGCGAATGGGACACCTGCTGGAGGGCCTCGATGACATCGACGAATGAAACTGCCTTTGACCCGACGACCGAGGTACTCCTCGCGGAACGCGTGGGCACCTATCTTCGCGCCAGCGAAGACGGGCGCGGCGTTCGCATTGGTTTGGCCTGTGGGCGTTTCAATGGTGGCATCACGACCCGACTGCTCGACAGCGCCCTCGAAGTGCTTCTCGAACAGGGCGTCGAGCGTCGTGACATCGTGCTTGGCTGGGCGCCCGGTGCCTTCGAATTACCTCTTCTCGCTAAGGCCATGATTGACTCGGGCCGTGTCGATGCCGTGCTCACCCTGGGTGCCGTCATTCGTGGTGACACCGGTCACTACGACGTGGTGGCAGGGGAGTGCGCTCGTGGAGTGCAAGACGTCCAGCTCGCGACCGGCACCCCAGTTATCTTTGGCGTGCTAACGACCAATACCGTTGATCAGGCGCTGGCTCGTTCCATGCCGGATCACTCGAACAAGGGTCGCGAAACGGCCCTCACCGCACTCGAGATGGTCAACATCGTCAAGCGCGGCCCCCTGGCCTAATGCTCACGGGTGTCGTTTCGACATTTGACGAACGACGAGGTGACGGATGGCTGCTGACCGACAACGGTGAGTCGTTCTATTTTCACTGTGTCGAGATCGCCGACGGCACGAGGAACATTGCGGTTGGGGCCAAGGTCGAGGCGACGCGGCTTCTTGGCCACCTCGGTGTCGATGAGGCCGCACGCCTTCGGGTACTGAACTAAGCGTTCTGCTGAGCAACCGTTCGGGCGAAGGCCTGTTGCGTCTCGGCGAGCGCGCCGCGGTACAGGGGAAGGTGCTCTCCGAGCCGTTCCCCGCCGGTGTCGAGCATCGCGACCAATAGGTCGATCACGAGCTGAGCACTTTCCAGTTTGGGAGGGGTTGCCGCGATGTGCACGGCGACGAGTTGTAGAAGAACAAAAATGTGATTTCCTAGCACCTGTTCGACAGGAGTCGACTGGAGGTAGGCAATTTCTTCGGGGAGTTCATTGGCTTCGGTCACCGCGCCACTGTATCGGGTGTGGGGTGCGGCTCGTTGATGCTCCCGTTCACTTGAGGCCCTCGGTCGTGGGATAAGTTAAGAGGGTCTTATGCGGTTCGACCGTAGAGGCCTCATTCTCCGTCCGATCTAACGCCACTGTGGGTCGCCGCTCCAAAGGGAACTAATGACGTACCGTGGCAACAATGTGACGACTACCAAGGCGTTCCGCAACGGCGTGGCGCAAACCTTCGCATTGGTCTCAATGATTGTCGTGGCCCCAGTGCTGCTGGCAGTGCTGTGTCGCGCCGTTCCGGCTTCCGCTGTGACTTCGGGCCCACAGATGTCGCTGACATTCGTCAATCCCAGCACGGTTACTTTGCCACTCGTCGATGTCAGGGGGGGCTTCGTCACCGGTGGGGGCCTCGTCATCGATTGGGGTGATGGCACGACGTCGTCTTCCGCCACGCACCACTTCGCGACAGCGGGAACCTTCCATGTGCACGTGAGTGCTCCGGCGTCCGTCGTGGGCTTCGGTTCCTCTGCCGCGGCGCCGTTGCCCACCCTGACCGAGGTGACCGACTGGTCGGGACCGTGGCAAAGCTTTTCTTATGCCTTTAGTGGCGACTCGTCGCTGACGACCGTCCCGTCAACCCTGCCGTCAACGGTGATCAACCTGACTGCGACATTTCTGAACGCGACGAGTTTCAATCAGAACCTGAGCGGATGGGATGTCTCGCATGTCGCCTCGACCGGCTACATGTTCGAAGGTGCCACGTCATTCAATAGCCCCCTGTTTTTGCTGTCCGGTGCGGACACGTCAACAACCTTCATGTTTGCCGGTGACTCGGTGTTCAACCAACCTCTCGATGGGTGGGAC